>JBCCNE010000277.1:0-6600 GCA_039026015.1 Cyanobacteria bacterium P01_C01_bin.70
AATGGGGAATAGGGAATAGGGAGGTCATAAGGCAGAGGCAAAATCCAAAATCCAAACCCCAAAATCTCATTCATCTAAGCCCTCCGGGCAGCCCCCGCCAAGACCCCAAAGCCCTCCGGGCAGGCTAGCTCCTTAGAGCGGCTTCGCCAACGCCAACACCCCATCCCTCCATCCTCTACCCCCACTCCCCCACTCCCCCACTCCCACTCCCACTCCCCGCCATGCTCACCCTCTTCTACCGCAACCGCCAACTCCTTATCCTCACTCTCACCCTAGTCATCGTCTGGGGACTGTCCGCGCTCTTCTCCCTACCGCGTCTCGAAGATCCAGAAATCACCCAGCGCTATGCCCAGGTGATCACGCTGTTGCCAGGGGCGACGCCGGAGCGGGTGGAGTCGCTGGTGACGGAACCGCTGGAGGACGAGCTGGCAGAACTGGAGGAAGTGGACTTCATTGAATCCACGTCGGGCACGGGCATTTCGGTGATTGGCGTGAGTCTCAAGGAATCAATCCGCAATGTGGAGCCCGTATGGGGCAAAGTGCGGGGCAAGATTGATGATGCGGTGCCGCAATTGCCGCCCGAAGCCTCCGACCCAGAATATCGGGACAGTCGCGTTAGCGCTAGCGCCCTGATTGTGGGCCTGACCTGGGAACTACCGGGGGAGCCCAACTACTTGATTTTGGGACGGCTGGCCGAAGGGTTGGAAGATACGCTGCGATCGCTGCCTGGCACCGATACAGTGGAGCGCTTCGGCAATCCTGATGAAGAAATTCGCGTAGAAATCACCGCTAGCGAACTGGCCCGGCTGGGGCTGACCGCACAGTCCTTATCGCAGCAAATTGCCGCCAGCGATGCCAAAGTGTCGGCGGGGCAGGTGCGGAGCGATCGCAACGAGTTCCTGCTCGAGGTCAACAGCGCTTTGGATTCCCTGGAACGGGTGCGGGAAATTCCCATTCAGGTAGGCGGCGATGGCGTCACAGCGCGGTTGGGAGACATTGCCCAAGTCCGGCAGGGAGTGCAAGATCCTGCCGACAGTCTGGCGGTTGTCAACGGTCAACCGGCCGTGGTGGTGTCAGCCATCGTGGAGTCCAACTATCGGGTAGATACCTGGGCCAGAGCGGCTCGTCAGGCACTCGATGACTATAAAGCCACGCTGTCAGATGGGTTAGGACTCCATATCGTGCTGGATCAGAGTCAGTATGTGCAGCAGCGGCTCAACGGCGTGATTGGCAACCTGATTTTTGGCTCGCTGCTGGTCGTGGGCGTTTCTCTGCTGGTGCTGGGGGCCAAATCGGCGCTGCTGGTGGGCTTTTCCCTGCCCCTCACAACCCTGCTGGTCTTTGGCTGGATGAAGGTGCTCGGGGTGCCGCTGCACCAGATGTCCGTTACCGGCATTATTATCGCGCTGGGACTGCTGATCGATAATGCGATTGTGGTGGTGGATGAAGTGCAGGGCCGCCTACGCTCTGGGCTGGCCCCCGTCGAGGCAGTGGGCAAAACGGTGGGTCATCTACTGGTGCCGCTGCTAGCCTCGACCCTGACCACAGTGCTGGCCTTTGTGCCGATCGCTACGTCCCCCGGCGGTACAGGAGAATTTATCGGCACCATTGGCCTCACGGTGATTTTGGCCCTAATTAGCTCTCTAGGACTCTCCCTGACGGTGATTACGGCGTTGGCGGCCCGACTGCATCGCTGGCAGCCGCTGAATTGGCGGGCCAACTGGTGGCAACACGGCCTGTCGAATGAGGCTTTGGGGGCAGGCTACCGCTGGACGCTGCGGCGAGTATTTCAGCGTCCCTGGGTGGGCATTGGGTTGGCCCTGGTGCTGCCTGTGATGGGTTTTGCTGTCTTTGGCACGTTAGACCAGCAGTTCTTTCCGCCGACCAACCGCGACCAGTTTCAGATTGAGGTACAGTTGCCCAACCAGAGCGCGATCGCCCAAACTCATAAGTTAGTGCTGGCGGCCCGCGAGCGCATCCGAGCGCATCCCCAGGTCGAAGAGGTGCACTGGTTTCTAGGGGAAAGTGCCCCAAGCTTTTTCTACAATGTGGTGCCCAGTCAAGAGAACGCCCCCGACTACGCCCAGGCCATCGTGCAGCTACGGGGCACTGATAATTTGCGGGCAACTATTCAGGCCCTCCAGGCGGATTTGGATGGTGCTTTTCCGGAAGCGCAAATCTTGGTGCGGCAGCTTGAGCAGGGACCACCCTTCGACGCTCCGATCGAGCTGCGGATTTACGGCTCGGATATGGCGCAGCTGCGGGTGATCGGCAACGATCTGCGATCGCAGCTGTCCCAGTTTGACCAGGTGACCCACACCCGCGCCAGCCTTACCGAGGCCCTGCCCAAGCTGGCCCTGCAGGTAGACGAAGCCCAGGCGCGACGGGTCGGCATGGACAACCGGGAGATCGCTCAGCAGCTTCAAGCTAATCTCGACGGCTCAGTGGGCGGCTCCATTTTAGACGCGACGGAAACGATGCCCGTGCGGGTGCGCGTGCCCGACGCCCAGCGTGCCGATTTGAGTCAAGTGGCCTCCCTCGATCTGGTGAACCCCAGCGGCACTGACACCCTACCCCTCTCTACCCTGGCGACTCTCACTCTAGAGCCTGACCTGGCCACCATTGCCCGCCGCGACGGCCAGCGCATCAACACCGTGCAGGCGTTTCTCACCGCTGGCGCTCTGCCCGATACCGTGCTGAACCAGTTTCAGCAGCAGCTGGCGGCAGCAAACTGGCAGCTGCCCCCTGGCTACCGCTTGGAATATGGTGGCGAAGCCGATGCCCGCGGCGATGCCGTCGCCAATCTCCTCTCTACCGTGGGCGTGTTGGTGATTCTAATGACGGCGACGCTGGTGCTCTCGTTTAACTCTTTTGGCCTTGCCGCCCTGATTGGCTCTGTCGCTCTGCTGGCCGTCGGCTTGGCCGCTCTGGCGCTAAAAGTATTTGGCTCCCTGTTTGGCTTTACCGCTATCCTCGGCACTCTGGGCTTAATCGGTCTGGCCATCAACGACTCCATTGTGGTGCTGGCGGCCCTGCGGGAAGATCCTGCCGCCCGCCAGGGTGATCGCGCCGCCACTGAACAGGTCGTCCTGCACGCTACCCGCCACGTCGTCGCCACCACGATCACCACCATCACCGGCTTTATTCCTCTAATGCTGGACAACACTGGCTTTTGGCCGCCGTTAGCGATCGCGATCGCGGGCGGTCTTGGCGGTGCCACTATTCTCGCCCTCTATTACATCCCCGCCGCCCATATTCTCATCACTCGCCGTACAATCACCAAATCTGCCCCCCTTTCTCCCGCCAGCTCAACTAGCGTATCTGCCCCGACCCTGCCGACAGAGCAGCCCGCCCGCTAATACCAACCGTGTTTTTAGAGAGTCGTAGCGATTGTCCTCCTTGCCAAATTCATTCTGCTGCCAGATTCGAGCCGATTTTAAGCGCTCGCAAATGTCGGGTTCCTTGGCCTCGTGCTGAAGCTCGGGCAAAGTCAAGTATCTGAAGGGGATGGCCATAAGCCAGTTGCGAAAAGGAAGCGGCGACAGCGAGGAAGCCTTAATTTGCCCCACTATTGTGCAGAATCGACGTAAAGCCTCTTCTCAGTGAGCGATGTAGCGACTGTAGATAATCGATCAGTTTAAGCTAAAAAGCGTTGAATCTTGAGGGCAGAGACTTATGGCCACCGTCTTGCGATCTCTCCATGTAGCGTTGCTGGTCAGCAACTTAGCGCGAGCTGCGACTTTTTACCAAGACATTTTGGGGTTAGAGCCGGCACCGCGATCGCTCAATTTTCCGGGACTGTGGTTTCAAGTGGGTGAGTTTCAGATTCACCTCATGGTGCTTGAGCGCTGGCAAGCTCCCTGTCCCCGTCCCGAAAAATGGGGCCGCAACCCTCATCTAGCGCTGCAAGTAGATGACTTAGCAGCTTACAAAACTCGCTTACTTGAACATCAGCATCCAATACAGATGAGTGCTTCTGGGCGCGCCGCCCTATTCACGCAAGATCTTGACGGTAATATCGTGGAACTCTCGCAGGCCTAAATTCACCTAAATTCGAGATGACAATTAAAGAGTTAGGACATCCAAATTTTATAGAAGACAGCGAATTGGTCTGTCGTTTTGGTGGCGTATTTGAAGGATTCGTGGAGAGTTAGTCTACTCTTACGCGTCCTACAGCGGTTCAAACACGATAGCATCCCAGCCTCTATTCTTTCCGAGTTTTGAGCGGCAGGTCGGCATTGATGGCGTCAATTTCTCGCTGCTCCGCCAGGTTGATTTCGTCTATGTAGCCTTCCAGAATTTGCTGCAGCCGATTGATGTAAAAACGATGAAGGCTGTAGTTAGGCTGGGCGGGAAATCCTCGCCGTTTTTTGTGACGCCCCCCCGCCCCCGGGTCAAACAGCTGGATGCCGTTGTCGATGGCCCATTCAATCGGTCGGTAATAGCAAGCGTTGAAGTGGAGGTGATTATACTCTTCGCGGCAGCCCCAGTAGCGGCCATACAGGCGGTCATCTTTATACAAACAAAACGACATGCCCACTGGCTCATCGATATCTTCGCTATAGGCCGCAAACAGGGCAACTCGATGACTGTAGTTAGGGTAAAGTTGCTCAAAAAACTTACGCGTCAGATATTTGCTGCCCCACCAGCCAAACTTGTCGCAGGTATCAGCATAGAAGTCGTACATCTGCGAGCAATTTCGACGGTAAAGGTCGTCGGTCGTTATCGGCTCTAGACGCAGTCCAGCTTTATCTAAGGATTTGCGCTCGCGTTTGATATTGCGCCGCTGATTGGCGTTAAACCGAGCCAGATAATCGTCAAAGGTAGCGTAGCCGTCGTTTTGCCAAATATAGCTGTGGTGTAGCCACTTCTTGAAACCGATTTCTTCCATCAGGGGCCGCCATTCGGGGTCAACATAGAGGAAATGACAACCGGAAATGTGGTTGCGATCGCAGAACTGATCGATAGCCGCCACCATTATCTCCGTCAGTAGCCGCTCATCTTCTCCGGGTGCGATAAGAAAGCGATAGCCCTCTGCTGGGGTGAACGGCGACATGCCCAGCAGCTTGGGATAATACTCGATGCCCAAGTGGTGAGCCAAGTCGGCCCACTGGTGATCGAACACAAATTCACCATAGCTGTGGCTTTTGAGATAGAGCGGCGCGGCTGCTACCAATGTTTGGTCGTGCCATACCACCAGATGATTCGGCAGCCAGCCCGCATTGGCAACTGCGCTGCCCGAATGTTCCATGTTGTGCAGCCACGTCCATTCTAGGAAGGGTGTTTTGAGCGGCAGCGCCATAGCGTCCCACGCCGCTTGGGGAATTTCTTGAATCTGGCGAACCCACGTTAGGGTGTAGTTGGATTTGAGTTGTTGAACCATAAAATCAGGAACGACAAAGAGCGATCAAAAAACCTTTCTTAGAGTTTTCTGGCTAATAACCTGTCCCAAATTCCAGTAACTTGACTTTACGTTCGGGCTTCAGACTTAACCAGGAAAAACGATTCAGGACGATTATTTCAATAGAACACTCTTAGCGTAAATCAATCCTCTTCAGGATGGCAGCGACGATAATGCAAAACCACTTCATTCTGTTGCTGACACACTTGTATAAGCTGAAGCGATCGCGCCTGCGACACCGGTAATCCCTGACCGTCGAACGGCGTAGGCGCAGTCTGACCTCCCAGCAGCAGCGGGCAGACGGTTATGTACAGTTCATCAATCAGGTTTTGTTCCGCTAAGCCTGCCACTAACATGCCGCCACCGAGCACCGCTAGTCGGTGAATTCCCTGTTGATGAAATCGATGCAGCAGTTTTTGCCAGTCCATAGGATTAGTCAGGTCTGACCAGATAGCTTCAAACTGACTGCCGCTGTCTGGAACCATTGATGCCCAGTAGTCTGCTCCGCGAATAGAGGTCAATAGCCAGCGGGGTACTGACTGTTGAAAAAAGCGCAGCGTTGGCGACAGCTTTCCTGACCATGAACAGACGATTTGAATCGGTTGAGCCGTCTGCCCTGCCGCTTTTCGCTGAATTAGCAGGTCGGGTTGGCGTACTGATAGGCAAGTACCATAAGCCCTCAACGTAGCAGCCCCAAACAACACCGCATCTGCTTGAGCGACCAAACGCTCCAAATGAGCCAAATCCTGCTTTGAGGAAAATCGCGCTGCCGTGCGATTGCGATCGGCAATCTTGCCATCAGCGCTCATCGCAAGCACAACCGTCACATAGGCACGGGAAATGAGCATCTTAAGCAAAGTGTGAGGGCTAAAGGTCCGGAATCAACACATTCAGAGTGCAGTGTGCAGTGGCGAGCAACCCGGCCTCTTGATTATGACCTGATGTATGCTTGCAGGGAACGTGGCTCTGAAGGTGCAATGGACCTAGGGCTAACTTCAGGACAGCAGCAAATCATCTTCAGGCTTTCATCAACCTTTCGCCTTTCGCTGCCAAAGCCTAACTTTTCGCCTATGCCAAAGAAGCGCCCTCCCATGAGGGGAGGACGCTTCACTACTCAGACAAAGAGCGCAGGTGAGGACAATTAACCGATAATCTCGGGTGCCTCAGCCGCCGCCAAATCGAGCGGGAAGTTGTGCGCA
>JBCCNE010000278.1:0-6596 GCA_039026015.1 Cyanobacteria bacterium P01_C01_bin.70
TATCTGGAGCCTTGATGCTGCGGGCTCTGCCCCTGGCCGGTAGTGAGACACTCGTGCGGGCTGAAGAAAGTTTGTGGCGCAGTACCGGAGTGGTGCGGCAGTCAGTGGTTGACCTGTATCGAATTGAGCGATCGCAGCATCGGGCAGCCGCTACATCCGAAACCACCGCAGCTTCAACTGCAGACAAGCCGGCCTCAAGTGCTGACGCCGCGACCGCAACTGCTCAGACTCAACCGCAAGCGCCCCAGGCTGCCGCTGTCATCGTTGGCGAAGACGTGATTGACAACGTGTTGGAGATGCGGGTAGCCGTGGCTCGTAATGTCACTTCTCTGACGGTAGGCGCCAGTGCCCTCGGCTGGGTGATTGATACTGACGGCTCTGCCCACTGCGATATCCCGGCTCAAACCAGCTTAACGGCCTCTCCCACCGCCTCTGGCATCAGCTTTGACGGCTGCCAGCTTTCCGGTGCGGTTTGGCTAGAGGCCGAGCAGAGTGGCTTTGTGTTTGTGAAAAACGGCTGGTTTAAAGGCCGGGTACTGCTCTACAACGACGGTGGTCGACTGATAGCGGTGAATTTCGTCCGATTAGGTGACTATCTCTCTAGCGTTGTGGGCAGCGAAATGTACCATCACTGGCCCCTTGAGGCGCTGAAGGCTCAAGCTGTTGCGGCTCGTTCTTATGCGCTGACCCATCATGTCCGGCCCGCCAGTGACTATTGGGATTTGGACAATACTCAACGCTTTCAGGCCTATAAAGGCATTAACTTGGAAACCATCAATACTCAACGGGCTGTGGCCGAAACCGCTGGCGAGTTCATCAGCTACAAGGGTGGGATTGTGGAGTCACTTTATGCCGCCTCTGACCAAATTGTTCAAGAAGCGCACGGGGGTCAGGGCATGAGCCAGCACGGGGCTAAAGACCATGCCGTCCAGGGCTACAACTACGAGCAAATTTTGGGCGTTTACTATCCAGGGACTGGTCTGTCGCGCTTGGTGGTTGAGCAGTAACCAAGGCCGATCGGCGCGCCTGGTCAATGGCCTTCAGAGAGTTTCAGATAATAACACGTCTTAAATTTGAGAAATTGGCCCTGTTCTTGGGTTCAGACGTCACTAGGGCAAATAGATTTAATATGATTTTTGGACAGAATATTTTGAGTAGCCGTTCCTGGCATTTCGCCAAACGCAATACTAAGTTGGTAAGTTAAGCTCTCTGCTGTTTTTCGATAAAGGTGCGACCAGCCATTAGGGCAGCACTACTCGTACTGTACTGATAGCCGTCATTAAGCACATCTAGAGCTGAGTTGATTACCCAACACTGATAACCGTGCTTCTGAGTATGGCTAACGCCAATAATCCAACCCGGCAAAGCTGATAGTTGCACAAATTGAGTTCTTTCCATGGTCTTTATAGATTATTAACTCCATCTTAAGCTACAGGATGACCAGGCCGCCTTCCGTAATAGCCACAATGTATTGGATTAGGGTTGCTGGGGGATGGGGTATTGAGAGTAATAAGGTAGATGTTGGCGAAGCCTGCCCGGAGGCTTGGACGGCAGGGTAGATAGGTGATGGAGCGTTTAGGACGGGCATCTTGCCTGGAAACAAGACCGAATAGGGTGCAGTAGGTGGATAAGTCAGTTCGGGATTATCCTCACCCAAACTCCAAACTCTGCCCCCCAACTCGGCACTCTGAATTCTGCCCTTCAACGAGGAACTGTGAACGATGGCAATCCAAAGTATTGGCTTAGAAGCGGATTTGCACGATTACTTGCTGTCCGTTTCCCTACGGGAGCATCCGGTTCTCGCAGAACTGCGGCAAGCGACTTCCGAGCACGCCATGGGGCAGATGCAGATTGCGCCTGAGCAGGGGCAGTTAATCGCTCTGATGGTCAAATTGGCTAAGGTCGAGCGAGCTCTGGAGATTGGCGTCTTTACCGGCTACAGTGCCTTGGTTGTAGCGCTGGCGCTGCCGCCGGGCGGTCAGTTGGTCGCTTGTGATGTGAGTGAGGAGTACACTGCGATCGCCCAGAAGTTTTGGCAAAAGGCCGGTGTCGCTGACAAGATTGACCTCCGCCTTGCCCCGGCCGTAGAGACCTTGCAGCAGCTGCTAGAGGCTGGAGAGCACAGCCAGTTTGACTTTGCTTTTATCGATGCTGACAAGAGTAACTATGACACTTACTACGAGCAGGCTCTGCAGCTAGTGCGACCCGGAGGCTTGATTGCGATCGATAACGTGCTCTGGCATGGAAGAGTGGCTGACGCGACCATAAAGGACAATCGTACGGAAAAAATTCGCGCCTTAAACCAGAAACTACTGCAGGACGATCGCATTGACCTCAGCCTGCTGCCAATCGGCGATGGCCTAACGCTCGCTCTAAAGCGCTAGATATCATCAGCCTAAACAGAAGGCCGCTTTATTAATTGCCCATTTCATTGACTGTTATTGGCTGTCCATCAGTGGCTGGTCATCGCTTGCTGACTGCTGTACATGGCTCGCAAAACTAGAGCCGGATCCACCCAATTTTCAGCATATTTGAGCCCCCAATGCAGATGTGGGCCAGTAGTGCGGCCAGTCATGCCAATGCGCCCAATGCGCGTGCCAGTATCGACAGTTTGGCCCTCCCGAATCCGCAGACCGCCCCCTGGATCGACCATATAGCGGTTGCCACCTTCACGCACTACATGTCCCTGCATATGGCAATAAATGTGCATCCAGTTGCCAGACTGCACCACCACCGAAGTGCCGCAGGAACTGTCGTCTGACACTTCAATTACCTGCCCACCCCACCAACTGCGAATATAGCTGCCCGCCGGAGCGGCCATATCTAACCCGTAGTGAAAGCGCTGCCCGCCGCCGTAAGGATCAGCGCGATAGCCAAAGGGCGAAGTGTAAGCCTGGAAATTTTCGACCGGAAAGGAAGCCTGATGCCATTGGGTCTCGGCAAAAGCCGGATCAATAGCCCGTACAGGGGCCGAATGCCCTGTTTGCAGCAAAATAATGACAGTAGCAGTAACTGCTCCCCAGATGAGGTTGAGAGCTGATAACGACAGTGTCTTTTTGATGGTCAAAAGCGCACAGGCAAGCCGCCAAAAATGAATCCAACGCTTCATAATTCAGACTCGGGCCAATATCTAGTAACGGTGAAGTGTAAAGATGACCGCAGGACAAAATCCACGACGATTAAGAATAGCCCAGCTTGAGGAAAAAAGGACACTTAAGATAGCGTCACAATTTGCAGCGACCGGCGATTAATTAGCAGTAACTGAGTTTGAGGGTGCCATGGTAACTAAATGATGTAGCCTAGCGCTACCTTTTCAACAGTCAAGGCGAGGCGAATAGAAGTAGGTAGGATAGGCGGGCGATGCCGGGATGGGATGACAAGATCTCCTGTTACCGGTTATTGGTTACCGACTCCGAGCTTGCACTTTGCACTTCTGCCAACGCTGTTCATTCATGTACTTTTATTTCATAATGGGGCTGGCCTGGGGTTGTCCGCCAAAATTGGCCCCATTGTCTTGTTCTCACGGTGCCAGAGAGTTATGCCGTTGCCACGCCCTCACCTTGATGTTGAGCCTTCGGAAAAGGTTTTGGCTCTACGGCGCAAGCGCCGATCGCAGCATCAGAAAGCCTTGCGATCGGCGCGCTTTCGAGCCGTAGGATGGGAGCTGACTGGTCGCCTGACGGTAAATTTAATGCTGACGCTGGTTGCCCTTGCCGCTCTGATCAAGCTAGTGCCCTATCATCAAACTCAGCGTCAGGTTTTGCAAGAGTTGGAAGCCTCAATCGCCACGCTATCCGCCCACAACAGTGGGCTGCGCAGTGATTTCGCCCGTTACTTTGACCCGGCCCAAACTAGTCAAGTTTTGCAAGAAAACGGCACTCAGGATTCCTCTCAGCGAGTGCCCATCGTTTGGGTTGACCAGAAAGCCGATCCGTCAGCAGTTACTGAACCCAACCCTACGGAGCTTCACTCTGACGAGAATCCTGCTCCAGAGCCGACAGCCGAGTAACCTTGCGGCTGTCGAATCACTCTGGTTGGGGCAGCTGAATATCGGCCTGATGTTCACAACTAAAGCCTTGCTCAGTCCACCGTGCTAAATCAACAGAGGCCAGGGGAAACACAGTTGAGCATCGCGATTGATACACCTGACTGAAAAGCGCCCAGCCCAGCGATCGCGCCACGTCCAGCACCGTTTTTACCGGATTTTCGACATTCGCAGGCACGCCAATTTCCTCGACGAGCTGCATTTCGACCCAGATGCCGTGACTGCCCAGCAGAATGCGGGCCAACCACGCGGCCCTGGGCAAATGGGTTGGCGACGTCACCACCACTACATGACGCGCCCGCCACTGCTGGAGCGTCGGCAAGCTATAGCGATAATTGTCAAAGGTAGACTCGGCGCAGGTTTCGAGCCAGACTTGATCAACAGGGGCGGCGACCCGCTCAAATACTAGGCGGGTGCAGGGGGGATCGGCACCGTGAGAAATCAAAATCGGCAGCGAACTGTCTTGAGCGGCCGCATTGGCCACCACAATTTCGCGGCGAATGCTGCCCCCCAATACGAGCATGGCATCCACCGGCTGCTGAGCATGGCGATAAAGCTGGGTCGTAAGGCTGCTGAGCCAAATCGTGCACCCAACTAATAACCCCCACCATAGCCACCGCCGCTTTCGCATCTCGGCAGGGAGCCTCTGTCTAAGCCGCTGCTGAGTCATCGGCGGAACTGGTCCATTCGGTTTACGTGCATCTGTTTAGACCAGCCTCAAAGAGAACGTCATCGCCGATTTAGGATGCCCTAATAAATCAGCTTGGTTACGACTGTACCAACATCCATGTGCTGCGTTCGTGGGAAGCCTGGGCTAGGTCCATCAGCCATTGAGCATAGACGCCTTCGGCGATCGCTGGTGCCTGCGGCGTGCCCTGATCGATGCAGCTCACCCAGTGATCGACCACACGGATAAACGGCGCTAAGCGGCCATCGTCATAGGTTTTGGGAAACTCTAGCGCAGCCGGGATGGGCAACGCTTGCAGCGACTTTCCTGCCGGTGCCCCAAAAAGCTTAAAGCCGTGAACATAGTCCTTCAAATTATCGCTGCCGAGCATCAGAGTGCCGCGATCACCATAGACTTCGACCCAGTGCCCCCGACCGCCGTAGGTCACTGAACTAATGGTGACCTGGCAGGGCACACCATTCTGCATTTCCAAGAGCAGCGTGCACGTATCATCCGCATCCACCGGCTTCAGCTCCCCCGTTTGAGCATCAGGGCGCTGGGCAATTGCCGTAGTTAGATGCGCACTCAGTCGCTTTACTGGTCCAAATAACCAGGCCAAATAATCAAACGTATGGGACGCAAAGGCCCCCAGCGCGCCGCCGCCCTGATCTTTGCGGGCGTACCAACTCCACGCCCGTTCCGGATTTGCCCGTCCGGGCACCAGCCAATCCACCTTGATCAACCGGGGGCTACCCACGTAGCCCGCCGCTAGCTTTGCCTTGAGCTGCTGCCACGCTGGGACAAAGCGAAACTCAAAATCCATTACGGCCATTCGCTGCTGCCGTTGAGCCACAGCTGCGATTTCCCGAGCCTCTTCAGCATTTAACGCCGTCGGCTTCTCTAGCAGAATATGCTTGCCCGCTTGCAAGGCGGCGATCGCCATCTCCTTTCGCAAAAACGGCGGCGTAGCGATGCTGACCGCGGCCACCTCAGGCAGCGCCAAAACCTGCTCTATCGTGTTACAACCGTGGGGAATCTGGTGTTGCGCCGCGATCGTCCGCGCCTGCTCTGCATCGCGATGGTAAACCGCTTTTACCTCAGTCCGATGATGAATCTGGAACCCCGGAATATGGATCTTTTGCCCAAATCCGGTACCAATCACCGCCACACCAATCATTTCCCCTGACATATCACGCTCTCCAGCCTTAATCACAGTTAGGAATGCAGAGTTCAGAATGCAGAGTTCAGAATTCAGAGTGAGGAATTCGGAATAGGTTCTCGGTTCTGGGTTACCTGCTCCATCACCCGCTCCATCACCCCATCACCCTCACACCCTGCCACCCGGCTATCCTCACACCCTACGTCTTAACGTCCCTTGCTTACAACCGCCATTCAGTGTTGAATCAGTCTGTGCCCTGCTTGCCCAAATGCTATGAGTCTTGTTCTTTACAACACCCTGAGCCGTCAAAAAGAGCCCTTTGAACCGCTAGAGCCCGGCCGGGTCAAGATTTACTGCTGCGGCGTTACCGTTTATGACTATTCTCACCTGGGCCATGCCCGCAGTTCCATTGTGTGGGATGTGGTGCGCCGTTACCTGCTTTGGCGCGGCTATGACGTGCAGTATGTGCAGAATTTCACTGATATCGACGACAAAATTCTCAATCGCGCTAAAGCCGAACAGTCGTCAATGCAAACCGTGGCGGAAAAATATACGGCTGCTTATCTCGAAGATATGGAGCGGCTCAACGTCATGCCTGCAGACGAATATACCTATGCCACTAAGACAATGGACGGCATTCAGCGGCTAATTTCGGAGTTGGAGCAAAAAGGATACGCTTATCCGACGGCCGGGGATGTGTACTATACGGTGCGTCAGTTTGAGGA
>JBCCNE010000279.1:0-6585 GCA_039026015.1 Cyanobacteria bacterium P01_C01_bin.70
CCTGACGAAAGCCGCCGCAATGAATTGGTCTTTATTGGCCGCAATTTGGATGAAGCCGCGCTACGGGAAGGTTTTGCCGGATGTCTGGCCAAACCGTACGCGTCCACGACCTAGCCGTTGTATTCACATCAAACTCTGTTGCAAGTAAGGCAAGTCTATGAAACTACAGCACAACCTAGGAGGCTTAGAAGGTCTCGATCCGATTACGCCGGTCACCGAAGTGTTTGTGGAACCTTGGGAAACTCGTATCTTTGGCATTCATACGGCCATGATGGCCCTGAGTAATCACCTGAATACGTCTTTGCCGGACTATCCCATTGAGGAGGTGCCGACCAGCTTTAAGAGCTTTTGGACGTGGGGGCACTTGCGCATGGGGGCGGAAGCGATGCACCCCTTTGAATATTTCCGCTTGCGGTATTACGAAAAATGGCTGGGGGGGATTTCGGGCTTTTTTGTTGCCGAAGGATACATTACCCAAGAGGAGTTGGATGCCCGCACTGCCGAGTTTCTAGCCGATAGTGAAAAAGCGGCGGCGCCACTGCCGAGCGGCGGTGATGCGGCTATTGATACGCAAGTGGTGAAATATTTGCGTGAAGGGGATTCGCCCCTGCGACCCGCCTCAGAGGCTCCGAAATTTCAGGTGGGAGATAAGGTGCGGGTCAAAAATGTGTTTCCCGCTGACCATAGCCGCTTACCCGGTAATTTGAAGGGCTGTGTGGCCGAGGTCGTACTGGTTTACGAAGGCGCCTTTACCTATTTCTTCTCCACTGCCGATGGCCTCGGCACGCCCATGCCGGTCTACAGTTTGGCCTTTAAGCCGGAAGAGCTGTTTGAAGGTTCGCTGCTTGACGCCAACTCGGTTTACTACAACGACATTTTTGAAGTCTATTTAGAGGCAGCTTAGGGAGTGAATTATGCCAAGTAACTACCCAGGATTTGGA
The DNA here is from genome assembly GCA_039026015.1 of Cyanobacteria bacterium P01_C01_bin.70. Taxonomy (GTDB): domain Bacteria; phylum Cyanobacteriota; class Cyanobacteriia; order Phormidesmidales; family Phormidesmidaceae; genus Halomicronema. The sequence goes on from JBCCNE010000279.1 coordinate 942, forward strand.
TATGATGCCGATCGCGAGGCCGCGAGTGCCGCCAAAGTCAAAGCCTTAGAGTCCCTCTTGATTGAAAAGGGCATTATCACGGGCAATACGGTGGATACCATCCTCAGCTATTTTGAAACCGAAATGGGGCCTTTTAATGGTGCCAAGTTAGTCGCTCGAGCCTGGGTTGATCCCGACTTTAAGCAGCTGTTGCTCACCGATTGCAATGCCGCCTGTGAAGCTATGGACTTTCCCGAAGGCATGTCTGGGGCAGAGGGTGAGCACATGCGCATTGTGGAAAATACTCCCGAGGTGCACAACGTCATTGTCTGTACTCTATGCTCCTGCTATCCCTGGCCCACCTTAGGATTGCCGCCCTACTGGTTTAAAGATCCGACTTTTCGAGCTCGGGTGGTCCGAGAGCCCCGGATCGTTTTATCAGAGTTTGGCGTGGACTTAGACGAATCTGTCAAAATCCAAGTTTGGGACAGCAGTGCCCAAATTCGCTGGTGGGTCATGCCCATGCGCCCTGCAGGCACTGAGGCCATGAGTGAGGAGGCGTTAGCCACACTACTCACCCCAGAAGCCATGATGGGCGTGGCGACCGTGAAGGCTTAGGGCAGCAGAAAATTATGTTTACAAAGTTTGAGCATTTTGCCGCCACCAGCCTGATGGGCTCTCCCGAAGAAGCCCCGCCGCGCCAAGATGGCCACCTGCAGTTTGATCGCGATTGGGAAAAGATGGCCTTTGGCGTGGCGATCGCGCTCTCTAAGCAAGGCTATTTTGAATGGGAAGACTTTCGCCAAACCCTGATCGCCACCATTGCCGAGTGGGAAGCAACCCACGATCTGGATGACCCCGAGTGGGACTATTACCAGTGCTGGGTTGCCGCCCTGGAAAAATTGGTAATTGCGACTGGGGTGGTGGATGCTGAGGAATGGCAGACCCTGGTGGCTCAGCTGCTGGATTGTAAAGGCACGACCGCCGCGACCACGACTGATCAATAGAGGGCTGGTTCCGGCGATCGCCCTTAATCAACAGGGCTCGATCGTGCCCCAACCGAGAGCTGACTTTTACCGGAACCCCAGTCTTTGCCTTTATGATTTTGCTGGCCATTGTTTTGTTGGCCATTGTGGAGCTTGCCGTTTTTGACTCCCTCTTGAGAATCCCGCACGGGGCAGGTCAGTCCTTGAGCAAACATCCGATGCGGGCAGACTGCTAGGTTAGGGCGTTTACCCATCGGAAGCGAACGGGTTACCCTTACCGTTACCGTTTAAGGATTATCAGATGTCTAATGCCTTGACGGCTAGAGAAGCAGTCCCTGTATCAGTCAACTGAGGCAGGTGTTATGGGGCTCACCCCACCAGATTTCTGACATTAAAGATGACACGCTCTAGGTATAAGTTAGTTGGCACTGTACAAATCACGACTCCCCACATGGGCACAGCCTGCCTAATTTGAGGGATTAGCTCACCCTCCTCGGCTACCGTGAGCTAATCAGAATAGAAGCTCAATCGTCATCCATTAACGCTTCAATTTGGTGACGTTGCGCCAGCAGATAAAGGCGGCTCATTCGGCTTTCACGCAGGCAAAATCATTTTGCCAACGTCAGCTATACGTATATTCATTGTTGTCATCTTTTTTACTACATCGTCATATTGGATTTAGTTGTCCGCTCAATTGATTCCGGCAGATGGTCTTCTTGATTGAAGCGCAGTAGTTAGTCTGATTGCCACTTTCTAACTCGGTTTTAAGCTCGATTAAAGAAGCTTTTTGACTTAATAGCATCACCATAATTTCTTAGCTGCCGGAAAATCAGCTTTCCTGGGACGGTAAGGCACTAAATCATCTACCGAAGTGCTAATCCTTGGTGAGCCGAGTCTTATGGACGGCCAGGGTTTTTTCAATTTCATCACAACTTTATTTAACTGATGACATAGATTCTTGCTCGGCAAGGACTCTAAATCTTCTTCTTTTAAAGATCAACCGGATCTTTATAAATCTGCAATTCATCAGATTTATTAAGTAATTAGGCAATTAATCATGCAAAATAATGATTTTGTTTTCGAATTGATCAATCTCACGAATGCTTTTCGAGAGGCCAATGGGTTGCCCCGTCTTGCGCTCGATTTGGATTTAGCAGAAGCTGCTCAATCCCATTCCCAAAATATGGCGAGTTCAGACTTCTTTGCTCATGACGATCCAGCGGGTTTGAGTCCCCGCGATCGCGCAAACAATGCGGGATATGAGGCTGGGCCAGTTGGCGAAAATATTGCGGCTGGACAGTTAACCCCACAAGCAGTCCTTGAAGCTTGGCTGAATAGTCCTGGACACCGAGCCAATATATTAAATCCAACCTGGAACGAAATTGGGGTAGGTCATTACTACTCCGCTAATGACTCAGGAAACTACGCATTTAGAACTTACTGGACTCAGGTTTTTGGGCGAGGTGAGATAGAAAGCTCAGCCACGGCTACCACACCGCCCCCTGCGCCATCGCCAACATCGCCACCGCCGTCACCGGCAGCCTCGGATGAGGTTGAGCCCGGACCGATTGGCGAAACTCCCGAAACTGTCTTACCGGAAGGATTTGATGCCGTTCAGTATGGGGCTTCTCATACCGATTTAATTGAAACTTTTGGCTACGATCCTGCTGCCTTCGAGGCTCACTACCTGAACTATGGTCGATATGAAGGGCGATCGCTCAACTTGTTTGATGCCGCTGGATATTTAGCCGCTTATGATGATTTGGCCGAAGCCTTTGGCAATGACCAGGAAGCCGCCGCCCGACATTATGTTGAGTTTGGCTATTGGGAAGGACGTTCTCAAGCCAGCGAGGCATTTGATCCGGCACAATATCTCGCCTCTCATGATGACTTAATCAATGCATTTGGCTATGATCTCGCCGCTTCGGAACAGCATTATCAACAGTACGGGCAGCAAGAAAATCGTAGTCTAGATCAATTTGATGAAGGCCGATATTTAGCTTCGAATCCTGATTTGATTCAGGCATTTAGCTATGACCTGGAGGCCGCCACTGAGCATTACATCGTTCACGGTAGCGGCGAACAGCGCAGCAAAGATAGTTTCGACCCGGCTGCTTACCTGGCGGCCTACACCGATTTGCAAGCAGCGTTTGGCTCTGATTTGGCCTTGGCAACTGAACACTATATCCGGCACGGATTTGCTGAGGGACGTACCTAAGGGTAAGCAAAAGTCAAACATCATGCGCAAAGTAGGCAGCCTAACAATAGGGAGCCGTCTTAAGGGCAAGCGCTCTTCTACAGGCTGTCATCCTTTAGACAGGATTTACGCAGTTGAACCTGATTTTGGCCCCCATATTCTCAGATGTGAGGAAATCGGATTCACAGGCCCCAGATTTTGGGGACATGGGGGCTTCTGCGTAAGTCCTATGAGATTTTCAAGGCGCTGATAGTCAGGGTTCCATCCCCAAACTTATGAGACTGGGACGGGCATAAAAGTGCTCGTCCCATCAGGTTTCTGGCATTACATTGATGAAATGCCCTAGGGCGCGTCATCAATATAATGCCAGAATGCTTGCGGTGTAAGCACACCCGCGCCCGCTCCGCAAAATAAGCTAGTGGCTGAAATGTTTTCCACATAAGGACTTGACCGCTAAATGATGACAGCCCCTTAGAAAATTCTGTCCTCGGGTCTATTTGCAGAGGCTTTTCCCTCAAATCCTCTATGCCCTCAAAAAATACTTAGGACAGCTAACAGCCCCCTTAGCCCAGCTTTCTTCTGCAATGAGAAAACCTGCCCGCCCTGACTGTCAAGCTAGGAGCTGAAACCCTGACTGTCAAGTCATTAGAAGCCTAAATAATGCCAGCCCTTAGACAGGCAGCTAGACTTTTGGTTCGATTATGGAGTCACAGCTATCCAGCACTGAATCCAACACGCCTGGAAAAAGCTGGTCTAACTCCTCACGGCGAAGGGAGTTTAGATGTTGTGTCCCAGATTTGCGGACATAAACCACGCCGGACTCGCGCAAAATTTTGAAGTGGTGCGACACAGTTGACTTGGCCAAGTCACAGCCAAAAGCGCTACAGGGATATTCTCCTCCAGTGGCTAGCAGCTTGACGATTTCTAGACGCACCGGATCGCCAAGGGCATATAAAACTCCTGCAAGCGTTATCTGATCAGGGTTTGGATGATAGAGCGGCTTCATAGTTGCATTATGCCATAGGGAAAGCTATAGTTTGATTGTTCAATCTTTTCGAACAAATGAACAAAAGAGGCGTTATGTCTAAAGTCACCTTCGCTCCACCGACTGATATGTCTATCGCTCCACTTTTCGAGCCCCTTAATCTAGGTGCGATCGCCCTGCCCAATCGGATTCTCATGGCCCCTTTGACTCGAGCCCGGTCTGGCGAATCTCGCATTCCCAACGCCCTGATGCTGGAATATTACGTCCAGCGAGCCAGTGCCGGATTGATTATTACAGAAGCCACTCAAATTTCTGCCCAGGGGGCGGGTTGGGCTCAAAGTCCCGGGATTCATACCCCTGAGCAAGTTGAGGGCTGGCAGAAGATTACTGAAGCGGTCCATCAAAAAGGCGGCAGAATGGTGCTTCAGCTCTGGCATACGGGACGGGCATCACACCCTGATTTTCAGCCGGATGGAGCCCTACCGGTATCAGCTTCAGCGATCGCTGCTCAGGGTGAGATTCACACGCCTCAAGGCAAGAAGATGCGCGTGGCGCCGCGAGCACTGGGGCTGGATGAAATTCCCGGTGTGGTTGAGCAATATGTAATCGCGACTCGCAATGCCAAAGCCGCCGGTTTTGATGGGGTGGAAATTCACGCAGCTAATGGCTATTTGATTGACCAGTTTCTGCGGGACGGCTCGAATCAGCGCACCGACGCCTATGGCGGCAGCATTGAAAACCGGGCGCGGTTTCTAGTCGAAGTCACAGAGGCGGTGGTCAATGAATGGAGTAGCTATCGCGTGGGAGTTCGCCTCTCGCCCTACAATCCGTTTAATGACATGCGCGACAGCGATCCGATTGCCACCTTCACGTATGCCGCAAAGGCTTTAAATCCGTTTAATTTGGCTTATCTGCACATTGTCGAAGCGCTGCCAGGACACTTTTTAGCATTAGAGGGCAGCGAACCGGCTGCCCCCTATATGCGCCAAGAGTTTAAGAACCCGATTATTCTCAACGGTGGCTACGATGCTGAAACCGGGGCGGCGGCGATTCGGGAAGATAAAGCGGCGGCGATCGCTTACGGGATTCCCTTTATCGCTAATCCTGATTTGGTGGAGCGCTATCGGCAAGGTGGAGCGCTCAATGCCGCTGACCCCAATACGTTTTACACCCATGATCGCCAAGGATACGTGGATTACCCGGCGTTAGCCGCATAATCATGAGTGTCCTGGAGTCACTCCACGGAGCTATTCATCGCCCGCAAGAATCGTTAGCCCCCTATCTTTAGCAACCTATGGAGACATCCTCAAACTACACGCCTCCCAAAGTCTGGCAGTGGGAGGCCAAAAATGGCGGTACCTGGGCCAATATCAACCGTCCAGTTGCCGGTGCCACCCATGAAAAAGACCTGCCAGTGGGGCAGCACCCACTCCAGCTTTACTCTTTAGCAACGCCCAATGGTCAAAAGGTCACCATCATGCTGGAAGAGCTTTTGGC
>JBCCNE010000280.1:0-6571 GCA_039026015.1 Cyanobacteria bacterium P01_C01_bin.70
CTCTGGCGAATCTTCGTGGAGTTCCCATCGATGAACTGCTTGAAATCCAGAGGTCTCAGAAGAAAAGGAGACTGGGCCGACGTAAATTTCTAAAAACGGCAGCAGCCTTTGGCGGTGGAGTGATGCTGACCGCCGGGAGTCAAAGTTGCCGCAGTTCTATTCTTGCTCAAGCCATAGATGCCCCAAAAATTGCGATCGTTGGAGCGGGCATAGCGGGACTCAATGCCGCTTACCAACTCAAAAAAGCAGGCTATCGCGCCACGATTTACGAAGCCTCTAGCCGGGTTGGCGGCAGGATGTATACGATACACGATGCGATTGGAGAAAATACCTGGGTGAACCTGGGAGCCGAGTATATCAATAGCGATCATGAAGATATGCTCATCCTTGCCGAAGAATTTAACGTTCCGCTTCTTGACCGCTTCACGCCTGAAGAGCTGGCATTGCAGAATCTGTATTATTTCGACGGGCGCACACTCTCTGACGCCGAACTCGGGGAGGCGCTGCTTCCCGTTGCAGACCGGATTGCGGCTGATGTCGATCGCCTAGAGGAAGATTGGGACACCGTTAGCGTCGAACTCGATGCGCTCTCGATTGCCGACTATTGCGATCGCCTCGGCATTTCGGGCTGGTTGCGAGCGTTCATCGAAATTGTCATGGTTGCAGAGATGGGACTTGAAACTGACGAGATTACTGCTCTCAACCTAGTTTGGCTGATTCCCAGTGTCAGTGAAGACGGCAGTGTCATGTCAACGGGAGAGTCAGACGAACGATACCTTGTCCAAGATGGAACCCAGGCCATTACCAATGCAATTGCCCAAGAAGTGCAAGACCAAATTGAAACGGGAATGGCCTTGACGGCTCTCCGTAGCCAGAGCGATCGCTTCCGGCTCACGTTTAACTACAGAGATGTCGATGCCGATATCGTCATCCTTGCGCTTCCCTTTAGCGTTCTTCGTCGCATTTCCCTACAGTTAGACCTACCTGAGTCCCTAAGTCAATTCATTAATCAAGTCGGGTATGCCAGTAATGTCAAAGTCGCTACGGGTTACAGCAAACCGATTTGGCGAGGACAAAAATTGAGTGGAGCGGGGTACAGCGATCGCCCCTATCAAACCTTCTTTGAAACCACACAATTACAGGAGACCGAAACGAGATCTCTTACCTTTTATCTAGGAGGAGATATTGGTTTTGATAGCAAGCGATATAGCGTTCGCGAAAATGCCCGGATTTATACGCAAATGCTCGATGGCCTGATTCCCGGTTTAACAGAATTCTGGAATGGAAAAGCAACTCGTCTGCACTGGCCAACCCATAGCCATGCTTTAGGAAGTTATGCCTGCTGGAAGCCCAGGCAGTACACCGAATTTATACAAAATCATGTCTATCTCGAAGGAGAAGATGAACAGGAATTTGCCATAGGAAATTTAATCTTTGCGGGAGAACATACCAGTGATGAATACCAGGGCTATATGAATGGTGCAGCGCAGTCAGGACGTTTAGCCGCTAAGGCTGTTTTAAGCCGGCTGGGAAGCTTAACATCATAGAAATAAAAGCGCTGAAGCGTTACTCAAGCAAGCTGTAGTGCGCATTCCTGGACGTCACTCGGCTCATTTATCAAAACCCTTCCTTCTCTTGAAAGTTTCAAGCAATATATTCCTGAAGCCGGAAGGCGATATGCGCATAATGTAATGCTCTAGAGATAATAACAAGCCCAAGTCGATGACCTGTTTTAATCTTTCGGAGCAGCCTGAAAGCCGCTTGAGCCCACACTCAATTGCTGACCGAAATCACTATGCCGACCGTCAATAACTGGATACCTCAAATATTCAGTCCTCGGATTTTTTGGCGAATATTTACAGGGATGACTGCCTTACTGAGCTTAACGGCCTGTACCTTCGATTTAGATGATCCGACTGGGGCGAAACAGCGTCGTGCAAAAGAGCGTCGTGTTGAGTGTCAACAGATCGACAGCAGCATCACAACTGCACACTACGAGCAAGCTATGGCCGCTTATAAGCAAGGATTAGCGGCTAATGGAACTCAAACCCAAGCGGGCTTGCTGGCAGAAGCTGAGGTTTCTCTTCGCACTACAGATGTGCTGGAAGCTTTGGAATTGGAGGATGAAAACCTGCAGAGCATGAGTTTGAACATAGCAGCGGGGCTTCGGCAAATGGCTGAGGCCAAACGAGATATGGCTCCGTTCGCTGATATCGAGGCTACGATTACTTCTGCTAATGATCGTTCAGCAGCCCACCAAGCCAGCGTTGTCCAAAGGAACGACGCCAGCAGATACTACGCTGGTACACTGCGTGCCATCGAATCTTACTGCGAAGGAGATGCCCCATCCTCTGTGGAAAATCTTGCCAGACAATACACTTTGGTTTTTGCCGACCCTTCCAAATCACCAGGTTGAGAAGCATTGAAAAATTGCCATGTGATGTATTTACGATGAGGGGCTCTACGTCACTGTTAATTTGGAGCGTATTATGAAACGATTTTTAGCCTGGAGCACGATCGCCCTGCCCCCGACCCTGCTTATTCTCTTAATCTTTAAAGCCGCTAGAAATTATTTCGATCCGCTTGTTTGGCTTCGTTGCTGCGACCTTCCTGGCACTCTTTATTGTGGCACTGGTGGTAGTTCCTGTCTTTAGGCCTCAAAGGCGCTTTCGACGACCGGTGACGGTATCACTCACCCTCATCATCTCGGTTATCGTATTTAACTGGCCACTGAGAATAGCCTACGCTTTTTCCCGCCCCGCCTTTGACCAAGTCGCGGCACAGATGATGACAGGAGAAACCATCGAAACGCCCCAACGCATTGGCTGGTTTCTGATCAAACGTATTGATGCTCCTGGCTCTGCCGCCAATGGTATTGATTACCAGGGACTGCGTTTGTGGACTGGCGTTTACCCCAGTGGCAATACCGGCTTTGTAAAAGCAAGTCCTGATGATTTGCAGTTCAATCTGTGGAGTCATTTCAGGTTAGATGAGACCTGGCAGTTTATTGCTGAGGACTGACAAGTGGGAGAAAAAAGCCTTTTGCAGATTAGCCATGAATATTTCCATATTGTCCCCTGTTCAACACCGGAGCGTCATTACGGCTCGGCGAGTGGGGCTTTGCGTTTGAGTCGTCAATCGAACTGGCGGCGACCAGGGTATTGGCTCACGGTGTAGGGTGCAAGTGCCCCACAAGTATGTGGATATCAACTTCGAGAAGGCCAATTTGTTTCAAGCTACTTTGAATGGGGCTTTCCCAATGCCAGCAGACTGCAAAAGTTAAGTTGACAACTCTGCCTCTATTAGGGGCAAAGTGAACCAGAATAGGGAGCCTCTTCCTGGCTGACTGACCACGCCAATATCGCCACCGTGAGCGGTAATGATTTGCTTGCAGAGGTACAGGCCCAACCCCAAACCGGGAATGTAGCGGGACTGCCGACCACGGGCATAAAGCTCAAACAGCCGCGATCGCTGCTCAGTTGGCACGCCAATCCCGGTGTCTTTGATGCGGCAGAGGAGCATAGACGGTGTTCTCAACTCGGCACAAGGCCGCCGCGAGGACGATCGCCACCGCCAATCTCGACGCGGCAGCGCGGCTGGGGCGAGTGTCGCGCCCGCACCCTGGACCTGTTTAATCACCTCTGCATCTAGAACAATTTGAATCCCTGGAGGATTATGCTTTAAGGCATTGTCCATCAGGTTGCTGAACACTCGCCACAGGTGAGTCGGGTCAGCGTTAACTAAAGGCAAATCTTCATCAACAGTATTGTGTAAGTCAATCTTATTTTGCCTGAGCTGAGGCTCGATATCGGCTAAAACAGCCTCAACGACAGTGCTGAGCTGTAAGGGATGACAATGGAGCACAATACCTTCGCCATCGGCATGGTATGCCTCAATGAGAGAATTGATCAAGCTAAGTTGGCGATCGCTCCCCTGCAGCAAACGTTCTAGCACAGGCGTCAGGACTACTGCTCGGCCATCAACCGCCTTATCGACCAGATTATGAATCACCACCGAAGTTCCTATCACGGGATTACGCAAGTCATGGGAAATGGCATGCAGAAAGATTTGCAACTCTCGCCGTGACTCAAACTCAGATCGCCGCAGCCGCTCGTATACCAGCACCCCGGCATTGCAAATCAAGCAAACCCAACCCAGTTCAATAAACGTTCCCAGGCTATAGATGTTGCCAAAAATGGAGACATTGCCAAGCTCAGTAATCCCCAGCAATGGCAGCCCAAGGGTGTAATAACCAATGGGCAACAGTTGAGCCAGCAAATGTAGTCGCCAGCGCAACGGTAATAAGACTGCAAACGCTAGGAAAACGATCGAGCTTGGCTGAACTGGAACGCCATAAAAGGTTGAAATGAGTTGAGTAGCAAAGCCGTTGACTGAGGTCGCAAAAATTAGAAACGTCACGGCTGGGTAGCGCTTGCCAAACTGCGATCGCTGCAGCCCCAGGCAGCCTAAGATCAGCGCAACAATCACGAAAAAGCTAATCAGCGATATATCTCTTAAGGGTTCGGCCAACCAGGGTTGTTCATAAAACCGATCCAGGTCTTCTCGGATCCGTTCAATTTCCAGCACGTAAACGTAAAGACCATGACTAGATGAAATCAAAAAGCAGATCAGACCAATCCAAAGGCCAAAGCTTAACCGCTGATGCAGGAACTTATGCCGCCACTGGAGGTAATCAGCCGACTCATAGGGTAGCAATAGCGGTCTCAACGGCTGCCAATAGCGACGGAATTGCTGATAAAGCAGCCGCAGAGGCCAACCTGACTGTTGGGAAGAAAGCATAGATAACCATTCCAGCATTGGGGGCTGGGCTTGAGAATAGTGTCACCGTACCGATTCACCGTGGCGATCGCGCATCCTCCAATCAGACATTTTTGAGTCCGATTGATGACACCACTCGCTTTCCTTGCTGCCTGTGGATCAGGCCGGATGGGAACAACGGCCTGACATTAGGCTCTGCGACTTATATCCCGCTATGTCCAAGATGCGTTTCTGACCTTAAACTAGCCCGTTGCGAAGAGCCACGACTGCGGCCTGCACCCGGTCATCGACCGAGAGTTTGTTCATAATGCTGCGGAGATGAGTTTTCACCGTACTAATGCTCAAAAACAACTCCGCAGCAATTTCAGGATTACTTTTACCTTCCACAATTCGCTGAAGCACATCTAGTTCCCGTTTAGAGAGATCAATAGCCGGATTCGTGGGTCGCGTGTAGTGCAGGTGTCCAATCACGCGGCGGGCAATTTGGGGATCGAGATACGCTGCCCCCGTGTGCGCACAGTTAATGGCGACAGCTAACTGTTTGAGGCTAGTGCCTTTAATGCAATAGGCATCGGCACCACTGGCTAGGGCAGCAATCATTTCTAGATCATCTGTGTGAGAAGTCAAGATGACTACACGCACAGCAGGATTTTTTTGCTTGATCTGCTGGGTTGCGGCAATGCCATCCAGCTGCGGCAGGCCAATATCCATCACCACTAAATCAGGCCTCAACTCTGAAGCCGAAGCCACGGCAGAATATCCATTCTCAGCACGGCCAATCACCTCGAAGTTTTCATGATCTTCTAAAAACTGCTCTAGCCCTAACTGCATCACCGGATCATCCTCTACGATGAGAATCCGCAGGGGGGCATCGAGTTTAGGTTCTAAATCGGAAAATATCTGGTTACTCAGCATACTGCCTCTCAAGTTGGCCGCGACGCCGTCAAGTAAAAGCGGCTTTTCAAGCAAATATCTAACTTCATTAGTTCAGCAAAAATCGCATCGTTTTTCACTAGAGAAAACTTCAGTTTTAATACCATAAAGCGTTATCAATAAATGCTAAAGATCTCGAGGAATTCGCCTTGCCGCATCCACCTCAACTTTATAGGTCAGGGATTGAAACCCTTGTATTCAAGACATTGGGCTGCTAAATAATGACGGTCCCTTGACTAAGGCGGATATCCTACCTGGAGAGAGATTTCTAGTCACTAATCGAAAGCCTTTTATCAGAATTAAAAAAGAGACGTTTGGCAGAAAATTTTGTTGCCAAAGCCGACGATTTTATTGCCAATATTGATAATTAAAATTTTCAATAATAATCAAAATTTTCAATGAATTTTACATTCTAATAATGTTCATGCTGATTGTATCTACCCAGGAAGCTGAGGATTCTGGATTCTGGACAGAGAGGTCAAAATCAAGATTGATGGGTTCGGCAGGTATCTGATTGGCCGTCGTGAAGTTAGTCGTCGGGCTCTCTAGGGTGCGTCATCAATTAAATCCAGAATGCTTGCAACATCGGCATTACCGCGCCCGGCTCTGCAAAACCCGCTAGAGGGGCTGAACTGCTTTCAGCATAAGGAGTCGAGCGTTAAATGATGACAGCCCCTAGCCCAACTGACTCAAATTGCCGACGATCGCATCAAGCCTGCCCCGACCCAGCCAGTAAAATGCCAACAGCAACTTGAACCGTTGGTTAAAAAGCAGCCACAAAAGACCGCAGCTTTCAGCGTTAACTTAAGCGACTTAGGGCACATCATCAATTAAGAGGGGGTTGAAAAGTCGGAGGAAG
>JBCCNE010000281.1:0-6550 GCA_039026015.1 Cyanobacteria bacterium P01_C01_bin.70
GAAGGTGCAGCGCTGGCAGCCAATTGACTATTCGCTGAAGCGACAGAGCGATGATGGTTTCGCCGTGATGGAGAACTCATGGTGGGCACAGACAGGCATGGATGCCTCCTGTTGTACACCGTTATCGTGATTGCGAGCCAGCAATTTTGATGACTGTAAAGAACCCTCGTCGCGATCGCAACTGCGGCGTCAGCTCACTCGCTGCTGGGGCCATCGTTAGCCAGCGCTAGAGAGTAGATAGGACGAGAGCCGACCTCAAGGACTGTTGTGATAGGCCGACAGCAGCACCATCATTGACATCAAAACTTCTCGGTTGCGCTCAGAGCTAGGGTATAAAGGAAAATCTTAAATAGCTCATCTAGACTTTAGGACTGACTCAGTCGCATCGGAATTATGGCCCCTCGGCCGCCAAATTTGAAGGCGCGCAAATTCTAGTGTGCTCTAGGATATGAGGATATGAGAGGCTATTTATTGTGTAAGCCCTGAGCTTGCCGAATCTAGCAGGCATCTCTAACCACAGTGCTTAGAAAATGGAAATCGTGGCATCAAAGCTAATCCCAAAGAAGGTATCGTCGAAGGTAATGCGACTTTCAGATGAGCGCCCATAGCTAAGGCCCCCAAACAGCGACATTCTGACCGAGGGCGTGATGGAATAGCGGAGCTGACCGATAACACGCTGATAGGTTTCATGCCGCGATTGTTGAGTGAAGTCAGAAATTGTGAGTCGGTATGAAATGCTTGTATCCCACTGGGGAGACATACGGTAATTTAAGGACGCCCCCACCGAGTTGAGCACGTTACTAAATTCGTTGGGGTCACTAAAAAAGATCTGGCCCTGATACAGGGTGTCAAGCGTTAGCTGCGGAGTGAGCCGATCTCGTCTTCCGACAAGCAGCTCTAGGCCCGTATTTGTGAAAAAGCGATCGCGGTAACCCTCGTCAAACAGCAGCTGATTGCTCACGCTCAACTGACCATAGACCCGATTAGTAAAGCGATGGCGCACTCCCGCCTGTACTCGTAATTCATCATAGCTAGAGTTGCTCTGCTCTTCGTAGCGAAGAAACGACGTGCGGCCAGAAACGAGCAAATTGGTATTCGGCCCCAATGCCGGGAATGCTGTGATAGTGACACCGGGACGAATAAAGTTGTCGCCAAAGCGGCCCTGTACCGGATCTTCCACCAAAAAAACGTTGTCGCTACTGGAAGCTGTGATGTAGCCAGACAGAAAAACAAACGGTGCCCGTCTAGAAAGCTGCGAGATCTGCTGCAGCTCTAAGATGCCCAATTCTGCATCCTGCAGTGGACTTCGCAATTGGATAACGCCTAATTCATCATCTCTCTGCACTTCTGCCACCTGCACCACGCCCAGTTCGGGGTCGCCCAACAAAGGGTCTGTGTCGCCACTATCTGACCCAGGCTTGTCAGGTCCCGAGAACTGATCAGGTGGACGGATACCGACGGCTGGTCGATTGGTCGCTGCGCGCGTGGCCAAAAAGCGACTTAATAAGGGAGAAGCGCTCTTAGGTATTTTTTTCTCATCGGGCTTGGGAGGCGCTTCATCAGCTTCAAGGCGCTGCTTGGCCTGATGCGCATTTGTCCTCTCATCTCTGGCGGCAATCGGGGCAGGGACAGTAAGCTCTCTCTGCTGGTTCTCAAATGGTGTCGCTATGGGGTGCGATAGGCTGGCTAAATCATCGCCTACGTTATTGCCATCGACAGTGTTGGTTGGGAGCTGTTCTAGCGAAGGTATGGCTGCTCTTTCAGGATGCCAACTGTCATCAATTGCGAGCTCAAATTGCTCAGAAACGGTTACATCCTTGCTTGCTTGAGTATCGTCAGCAAATAAGGAAACTTGCTCAGAGCTCTTAGCAAGAGCCCTGACGGGTAGTTTGGCTGGGGCCGCGGCGGCAGCTGAGCTGGCTGGCCAACCCATAACAAGCACGAGTCCGCAAAGTGACCAAGATTTCGAAAGAAAAGTACGACTAACCACTAACGGCTCCACAAAAGCAGGTCTGATTTTTCCTAGCTGATAAAGCACAGAGAACACGTTTACGAATAATAGACTTGCAGGATCAATGCGTGAGCATCCCTGATACAGCATTTTGGGAGCTGATTTGAGGTGCAGAAATCGTCTAAAAATCGCTTTTTTCAGGTAAACAACTGCACCTAATCAGGCAAGAAATGCCATAAGTATGAAGACCGCTGATGGTTTCTGACGTTAAAAGGGTAAGAGGAAACGTGGATTAAGAGACGGAAATTTTCGTCTCGGGTGCCAGTATAAAAACTGAGCTATTCATTCTGGGGAGTGATGTGTTTAGAATTCTAAGACGACGTTGATAGATGCCTATGAGCCAATATCACCTTCGATCGCGTAGCCTGGCAAGTCTAGCTTGTTTATTTACCGTAGCGATCGCCCCTCCTGCAGCAAAGGCCGACATTCCTTTGACACACGCTGAGGTCAAAACATTCCGCAATCGAGTTGAACTTTTATTGCGGGGAGACCTCACCCGTCCCCTGAGAACGCAAGATCGCTTGGGATTTGGCGATGCTATCCGAACCCGTCAGTCATCCCAGGTTGATCTGCAGTTCAATGACGGCTCTCAAGTCAGGCTGGGGGAACAAACGACTTTTTGGTTTATTCCCAACAGCCGAAATTTGCGTCTTACTCAGGGAACGGCGCTGTTTATTGCCGAGCCCGATAGCGGCAGCAGCGCGATCGCTACGCCAAATGCCGTGGCCACAGCCCGCGATGCCACTGTAGCGATTCGCCACGTGCAACTAGGCAGTTCCGAAACTATTGAGAGTCCTCAACCTGGTACGGATGAGGCTTTTCCAGAAACGACTGGCCGTACCGCAATTATGGTTATTGCCGAGGGCGATCGCGGCTCTGCACAAGTTAGCCTGCCCGATGGCCGGAGCCTGAGCTTAAGCACGGGTCAAATCGCGATCGTTGATAACAATAATTTGTTTATTTTTGAATTTGACTTGGCGCTATTTTTTGAAACGAGTCCATTAGTCCAGGGACTGGCGATCGCCGCTCCTGACTCGACAGAGGACGATCCAGCTAACGGTGCCATGCCACCTGAGGCCGATTCTCAGCCAGAATTTGTTGGTGATTATTGGCTAGATCCGCGATTCCTATCGCCCAATGGTGACGCCACGGTAGATGGTGGTTGGTTATTTCCCACGACCTCTTCTGATGCTACTGATGATGCTACAGAAACTGATGTAGACGATCAGTCGGGCACGGAAACCACTGAATCAACTGAATCGGATATGGAAGCCACTGAATCAACTGAATTGGATGAGGATGAGACCGCCGCACCCAGCACAGTGCACGAGGCTTCTGAGACCGAACCTGAGCTGACGCCGCCCTCAATTGAGGACACCTCAGATTCACCAGACTCGCAACAACCGGGTCGTCAGAACGGACGCCAAGAGACTCCTCCAGCGGGTGTAATCCCTGCGCCTAGTGGTGGGCCTACCCCCTAATAGTAAGTTCCAGGTTCTAGGGCGTGTCATCAATAGTAATGCCAGAAACCTTATGGGATAAGCATTATCATGCCCGTCCCAGTTTCATTACCTAGGGGCTGAAACCCTGACTATCAAAGCCTTGGAAATCTAAATGATGACAGCCCCTAGATAGTGCATGGCTAACGCGAGTGCAGTGAGTAGAGTTAAACGGCCCTCTTTTCTGCTTGAGAAAAGGGTATTCCCAATCAGCTTGAGAAATGCCCAATGCAATGTCTACTAGGCCCCAATCTCGATCTCCACACCGCCGGACGTTTCAGGGCGTCATCATACTGGAAGGCAAGGCTTGCTTAGCGACTGGGCAGGCCTCAATGAACTGAGAAAACATTCAGTGCTGCAATGGTCAGAGTTACAGGATGAGTGAGACAGGTGGCTCAAAGGCTTGGGAGCGATCGCCTTTGTAAATTATTGAGGCCTGAGTGAAGGTCTTTATGAACTTGCTGTAAAGCCAATTGAGTCTGAGATGAAGGCACCATGAACTCACTTTAATGCGGCAGCGATTGAACGAAGACTTCATAAAGTTTTCAAAAAGACCTAGAAAAACTTACGAAAAGTTGAGTCATCACGAGTAGGTTATAGTTGGAAATACTGAAACAAGTTCTGGAATTTGGCAATTAAGCATTCAGAATTATGCAAAGGTAAGTAAATTTTTTATTGCGGCATGTAACTTTTTCTCTCATGGGGTGCTTTTACGCAGGCGTTATGACCCATTGGCGTCTGCTTAAAGAATGAACCAACTCCTTCAGGAACTGGCGAGCGCGTCAGCATTCTAATTGTCTGTGGAAGACCACATCGGTTAATTTTAGAGCTGGTAACTATGAGTCGCTTTTCAATACTGCCATCGCTTCAGCTAGTAAGCCTGTCAGGTTTGATTTGGGGGCTAGCAAGTGCTTTGGGGACTTTACCCAGCAGCGCCCAGATGCCTTTGACTAGGGCTGATGTTGAATCCTTGTACAACCGGGTTGATCTAATACCAGACGGGCAAGATGCTAGACCTGCAAGACTTAGTGATAGGTTGTCTTTGGGTGACGCGATTCGCACGTCTCAGGGAGCTAGGGCTGAGTTGCGCTTCAACGACGGTTCTCTCGCGCGGGTGGGAGAGCGGGCAACATTTTGGTTTATTCCGAATACGCGCGATTTTCGATTGTCCAATGGGACGGCGCTATTCTTGATTCCTCCTGACCGAGGCCCGAGTAATATTCAGACTCCTACTGCTGTAACTGGTATCCAAGGCACAGCACTGGTTGTCCGCCATATTCCACACCAAGACTGTGATCCGGCATTGGTGCTTACCGATGAGCTGGTTTGTCCTGGCCGCACAGTCGTGATGGTGCTGACTGACAGCCCCAAAGGTCCCGTCGAAGTTACTACCGATAGCGGCAACACCGCAGCTCTTTCAGCCGGTAACTTAGCCATTATTGAAAATGATGCAATTCAGGTGCTCGAGTTTAACTTGCAACTGTTTTACGAAACGAGCCCGTTGATTGAAGGTCTGGACTTGGATAATCCCGATTTTGAAGGCACTGGGTCGCCAACGGATCCAGTACGACAGGAAACTTGGGATGGTCTACAGTCACAAAAAGGGTTTGAGGGCACTTATCTACTTAACCCTGAGCTGATCAGCCTAGATGCGCAACCAGGAGCTGCAACGAGTTGGTTGCTGTCTAATGACGGCAATCCCGCGTTCGGCAGCGGTCAGGCTTTAGGCCCCAGTGTAATCAATAGTCAACGGCCCGCTGATGGTGGCAATGGCCCCCTGATGTCTTCTTGGCTGAATAATGAGCCGTCCACCCTGTCACCACCTCAAGCATCGGTTCCCGGCATTGTTACGCCGCCGGGATCTAGCGGTGTCAATCCCAATCAGCCTCTGCCACCTGTGACGGGTGGGGGGCCGGCTGATCCAACGCCGCCCGAGCAGCCCCCCTTTGACCCTGGTGGTAATCCTCCTGAGCCGATGCCACCGGAGCAGCCCCCCTTTGACCCTGGTGGTGCGCCGGTTGACCCGACGACGCCCGTAGAACCGATTGAGCCAGTGCCACCGGAGCAGCCCCCCTTTGACCCTGGTGGTGCGCCGGTTGACCCGACGACGCCCGTAGAACCGATTGAGCCAGTGCCACCGGAGCAGCCCCCCTTTGACCCCGGTGGTGCGCCGGTTGACCCGACGACGCCCGTAGAACCGATTGAGCCGATGCCACCGGAGCCGCAGCCCTTTGACCCTGGTGGTGCGCCGGTTGACCCAACGCCGACAGTAGAGCCGGTTGAGCCACAACCTTTTGATCCGGCTGGTGGCCCAACAACTTCGGTAGCACCATTGCCTACGACTGGTGAAGTTGGAGCGGTCAATGATGTGTTGACTACACCCGTACCAGAAGCTAATGTCACGGATCTACCATTAGAGCCTGTTCCTGAACCAGCGGCTGCCAACGACTTTGCTGGCGACGTTTTGTTACAGCAGCCAGACGCTCCTGCCGTTGACGCTGAGGTGGAAGCGCCTGCCGGTGGCGCTGAGGTAGGCGCTAGCTAGGGCAAACGCTGATGAGTTATAGCGATAGTGACTTGCGACTAGCAGGCTATTGTTGGCACTAAAGCGCAGATATATCGGCTATTGCTGTGCTTCTTATGCAAACTTGTCTTACATCTATCTTGATGTCTTGCCCTAATTATACTAAGTTGCTGTTCCAGCTTGCCTTCTCATATGCCGTTAGCTATGGTGTGAGATGTGCTTGATTGCGGGTTGATTTCGCACCTTCGGACGTTACTGGTTGCTGCCTATTGTGCGTTCTAGGAAAGCTCAAAAAATAGACCTGAAGGCAGAGTATCCTTGCCCTTGCCGACGCCACGGTGTGCTCACGCCGATCGCGCTGACAGAGGCGTTTGGTTGTAACCGGTGCCAGCAGATTTTTGTCATCGGAGAGAACGGCTATCTATTAGAGCAGCTTTCGAGCCATTACACTTATAAGCGCGTTTGGTATTGGACGGGCAGCCAATGGCGCTTAGACCACTCAATCTTAAGTAACCA
>JBCCNE010000282.1:0-6545 GCA_039026015.1 Cyanobacteria bacterium P01_C01_bin.70
AGGCTACCCGACGAGCCCTCCAGCGCCAAGAACGCCACCGACTCCTGGGTGTGGTTAAGCTCAGCATCGAGAGACTGCTCCTCCGCTACCCGGACGCCAAAGCTGGTTTTGCCAATGCTGTCGAGCCGCAGATTGGCCGGGTCCGGCCCATAAAACGACCCCAGCTTGGCAATCAATGACGGAGCCATATTAAATCTCGCATCGAAGTTGACCGTGGCGCGATTATGAGTGTAGCTGCGACCCGTGGTGCCGCCCTGCAGCAAGGTATCACCATCGTTGGCCACCCCAGGAGCGATCGCCAGCCACCCTAGCGTCTCACGAGCATGCGCCCCATTATTCAGGGCTTCTTCCTCCTGCATCACCAGGCTAAACCGAGTGGCCGATTGGCCAGTCACACGGGTGGTCACCCAATCGCTACCGTTATCGGTTTGCACCTGCGTCAGCACCGTTGGCGCGTTATCAAATCCGGTTAGGTCAACCCGGTCAAACCCATCAGAGGAGAGTCGGTTAGAGTTGGTCTGGCCCGCAGAAATCTGCGTCCCATCGGCCAACTCCCAGTCCCCCGCCTCCATCACCACGTAGGCAACGGTTTCATTAGTGTGGTTACCGTCCTTATAATTAGGCTCCTGCAGCCGAATTTGAAAGGAATTGCCAGTGACGTTGCGAAGTCGCGTGGCGACCGGGTCGCCACCGTTAAAGGTGGGGTCAGACACAATCACGACAGGATTGCGGTAAGTATCGTCGAGGGTGACGGTACGCCACTGATGGTTAAGGCTGACTTTGCCGTATTCCCCAATCGTGCTGGGGTTGCCACCTCCCGTGGGTGGATTTGACGGCGGACCTGACGGCGCGGTGCCCCCCGACGTGGGTAGATCATCGGTGGCCAAATCGAGCTTGACGTTTTTTGAACCCACGGTGACCGTTTGCTGAATCGCTTGAGCCAGCTCGCCCCCCGAGAAGGTGACATTGTAGGTGCCGGGAGTCAGTGCTACCTGGTAGCCGCCGGAACCAAAGGTGGTGGTGCGAAAGGTCGCATTGTCTGACTGGCGCGTGGCAGTCACGTTGATGCCACCTAAGCCTTCACCCACAGTGTAGAAATCGTCATCCGTGACGCCGTCATCAAACGCGACCCCAGTGAGAAAAGTCGCGTTGCCGGATTTGGCAAAGTTCTGAGTGGTCATCACGGCGTTGTAGCCGTCGAACTCGCCGGTGAGTGTACCAATCCCAATTTCGCGGAAATTGCCATTCAAAATATTCCGGCGATGGCCTGAACTCTTGAACAGACCTTCGTGCTGACCGGTAACAGAGGCCGTTACGTTGGGGGTTCCTGTAGTGCCTTGCCAGGCAATATTTTCGCCCCAGGTCCAGCTGCCGGTGAAATCATAGCCCGCTGACGTCATGCGCTGGCCGGCGCTGCTACCACTTGCCCCGGTGTGGGAAAAGGTATCCGTATTGAGCATCCACTGGCTGTGGCTGCGCGAGGCATCAATCAGATTAAAGTTAAAGGCTAGGGGTTGTTTGCTCGTGCTAGAAATCGTGCCAGAGGGCAGTCCTTGATTCAGATTGATGTTGTAACGAGCGGCTTCCGCCGTGGGCTTGAGACGAGCCCGATTTACCAACTCCAAGAAGTATTGTTCTTGCGCCGTGGGTTGAGCCATAGAGTCAAACTCCGTGAAAAAAAGTAGAACACGGCAGTACACCCCCTGCAGACTCTTCAGGCTCCTCTTGTATAGACGTCAGAGAGCAGTGTCAAAGTTCCTTAACAATTGAAAATTCTTTTCCGGCACCTTTTTGCGCACCGAGCAATCCTGTGCGCTCAGCGATCGCAAGGGAAACCCTCCAGTCATCCCTCTTTAGCCACTTTGGCTGGAGAGATTCTAAACCCCTGATTGTCCCGTTCTGTTGAGCTGATGACACCAATGTTTTAGCAACGGTTTTTGGGCTTTCTAGATTTTCTCTGCTCAAAGTGACAGAAGAGGGATTAGCCTGCTTTCTGCATGAATTGGCGGATATTCGGTCTGTACTGGCGGAATTGGGAATTGCCATCACGATTGCTCGCGTTCCTGTCGCAGTCTGAGACTGTCTTGAGATACTGCAAGATGTCATACAGATTCTCCAAACTCTGGCTACACATCCTGTTCCCCGGCCCCCTTGCTCCCAAAGCTCCCCATTCCGATCTGTAGTGCAATTCCGGAGAAATGGTATCAGTCCACCCCATCAGAGGAACCACCACGATGAAACTCTCTTTCCCTGGCCAATCCTATACAGCTTCCGGGACTGCTATGGAAGCCACTGAAACCCATGAAAAAGCCACTTTTCCCGACCGCGCGCAATTCACCGCCGCCCTGCGACGGCCTACTCATGAGCTAATCTATCGAGACGCACGATACAGCCGATAATTTTTTTCTGCTCTTCTGCTTCAGCCTGCTCGACAGAAAACAGTCTAGAAATCCTCTTTGCCATTGGTGAAGAGGATTTTTTCTTGGGAGCCTAATTGCGATCGCCGCCATCAGCATCACAGAAATTTTCCTCAGTTTTCTCAGGAAGCCATTAAGTTTGGCTTATTTTCCCGTCAGGGAGGGCTCAGAAGCAAGCCTCACTATAGAAGTCAAGATGATTGAGTCGCATAGCGACAAGGAGCCCCACTTATGAAACGCATTGCTTTAGCATTAATTGCTTTAACTGCTGTATCTATCGCGATCGCCCCGGCCAGCTACGCAGCAGTTGATTTTGACGAACTGCGTCGGGAAAACCTCGACAAAGACGCCGTGAACTTCGACCAGTTGCGCCGCGAGAATCTCGACAAAGATGCTGTAGTTGAGGTGGCGGTCAAAGGCGTGGACTTTGACGAATTACGTCGGGAAAACCTCGACAAAGACGCCGTGAACTTCGATCAGCTGCGCCGCGAAAACTTGGATAAGGATGCCGTGGTGGAGGTGGCGGTCAAAGGCGTGGACTTTGACGAATTACGTCGGGAAAATCTCGACAAAGACGCTGTGAACTTCGATCAGCTCCGCCGCGAAAATTTGGATAAGGATGCGATCGCCAACCAAGAACAGCGTCGCATTACTGAGAAGTAAATTTCGCTAGTTTGATTTCCGTTGTTCCTCAATATCGCCCCCTCAATGCTGCTGACCTTGAGGGGGCTTTCTTGTAAGCGGATGAAAAGGCGATAAAGGATTAAATTTTGCGCGAAAATTAGAAGGCTCATAACGCTGAAATCGCGATTGCTTTGACTGGCCTACCGATTGTTTACCACCCCGACTATGTGGCTCCACTGCCGCTGAACCATCGCTTTCCGATGCCGAAGTTTGGTCTCCTGCGCGATTTGCTGATTAAAGATGGCGTGGTCTCGACCGAGCAGATTTATCAGCCCGGAGCTCCTCCTCAAAGCTGGATTGAGCAAATCCACACGCCAGACTATGTGCAGGCTTACTGTACCGGCACGCTGGACGCCAAAGCACAGCGGCGAATTGGACTACCGTGGAGTCCAAATTTGGTGAAGCGCACCTGCACTGCCGTGGGGGGTACGATTCTGACTGCAAAGTTAGCCCTGAGCCAAGGGCTGGCCTGCAACACCGCTGGGGGCACCCACCATGCCTTTCCAGACTATGGCTCGGGATTTTGCATCTTTAACGATCTGGCGATCGCTGCCCGCATCCTACTAGACCAAAATCGGTTACAGCGCCTACTCATCTTCGACCTCGACGTACATCAGGGCGACGCCACCGCCTGGATTTTTCGCGACGATCCCCGCGTGTTTACCTTCTCTATGCACTGTGACATAAACTTTCCGCGGCAGAAGCAGACCAGCGATTGGGATGTGCCGCTGGCTGAGGGTATGGGCGATGAGGCATACCTGTCGAAAGTCCGCGCCTATCTGCCACAGGTATTAAGCCAAGTGAAACCCAATTTAGTACTTTATGACGCTGGTGCCGACGTGCATCAGCGCGATCGCCTGGGCAAGCTGGCCCTCACCAACACTGGCCTGTATGAGCGCGATCACCTCGTGCTGGAAACCTGCATCGCGGCAGGCTATCCAGTTGCCTGCGTGATCGGCGGCGGCTATGACAAACACATGGCCGATTTAGTCTATCGCCATTCGCTACTGCATCGGGCGGCGGCCACTGTTTACCAGCAATATCGTTTGTAGAATGGGGATTGGTCTTAGCCTCAGGACTCCAGTAAAGCGCTGAGAGTAAAACGTGATGTCGGTTGTGGTTGCTACCTTTTATAAGTTTGTCGCCGTTGAAGATTGTCCAACTCTGCAGCGATCGCTCCAAGTCTGCTGTGATCGTCTGGCACTCCAGGGCACCATTTTGCTGGCCCACGAGGGCATTAACGCAACTGTTTCTGGCACTCAAAACGACGTCGAGCAACTGCTGGCAGAGCTACGATCGGACATCCGCTTTGCCGACTTAATCGTCAAGTTTTCCACCGCTGCCGAACCGCCCTTTGCCCGGATGAAGGTCAAAGTCAAACGCGAGATTGTGGCGCTCGGGCGTCCCGAAGCTGATCCCACTGAAGAAGTGGGAACCTACATCGCGCCCGAGCGGTGGAACGACGTGATCAGTGACCCTGATGTGGTGGTCGTCGATGCCCGCAACGACTATGAGGTGAACATCGGCACCTTTAAGGGGGCGGTGAATCCCCAAACGGAATCGTTTCGTCAGCTGCCAGAGTACTTGACCACGCACTTTGACCCGCAGCAGCATAAAAAAGTAGCGATGTTCTGCACTGGGGGCATTCGCTGTGAAAAAGCGACTGCTTACCTGCTTAAGCAGGGATTCCAAGAGGTCTATCATCTGGAAGGCGGCATTCTCAAGTATTTAGAACAAGTGCCTGAGGCTAAGAGCCTGTGGGAAGGGGAATGCTTTGTATTTGATGAACGGGTGGCTGTAGGCCACGGCTTACAGCCTGGCAGTCACGACCTCTGCTTCGCCTGTGGTCAGCCAGTGAGTCAGCGAGATCGTGCGCATCCCTACTACACACCGGGCATTGCCTGCCCTCATTGCTACGGGGAGATGACGCCTGAAAAGCAGGCTAAGCAAATGATGCGGCAGCAGCAGCGTAACCAACAAAGAGACGCTTCTCGATAACTGCTCAGGGTATTCCATCTCAAAACCATCCTGGCCTTAACACTGTCAGAGCTAATTTATAAGGGAACTCTTAAAGAGCTCTCGAATGTGAGACTGGATAAGCATTTGAGCAATCTTCTTCTAGCGCAATCTGAAAGCTTGAAAACCATGACGTCATTGACGTTCACAGCGTTTGTAAATCATCTACCAGAGGTTTTTTCCCTGACAGGCTGAATGCGTCCTTTTAGATTTTGAACAAGTCACTGACTGAAATACTCTCAGTTCAGTATCAGGATCGGATTATGAACTTTTCAGTTGGCTTTTAGGTAGAGCCGCCATGCTTAAAAGTGGCTCGGTAGATCGGGGGCAGCTAGCCCCTGGTTCTGCAATTAGGGGAATACTGGACGCTAGCCCAAGCCGTATGCAGCACTTTAGTAACGGCGATCCCCCAGATCTCATTCGTATTTAATCTGATTATGTTTAACCGACTCAAGCTGGCCCCTAAATTTACGCTAATTTTGCTCCTGATATTTATTTTAGGCAGCTCTGTCGGAGGCTTTGCCTTATCTCGTACCTTACAAAATCAGGTCGAAAGTCAAGTTGCAGCCGAAAGCGTCATGCTGATGGAATCAATGCAGGCAATTCGTCGATATACCGATCAACAGGTGCGGCCCCTATTAGAGCGTTATGAAAACGCTGACGAATTTTGGCCCGAGACGGTACCGGCTTATGCTGCAGGTCGCACGTTTGAACTACTGATGTCAGATAACCAATCTTTCGATGATATTGCCTATCGCTACAAAGAAGCAGTGCTGAATCCCACTAATCCCGATGACTTGGCCGATGAGTTTGAGACAGCTCTCGTGCAGGACTTTTTGGGTAATCCCGAGGCTCCCAACCGTATGGGCTATCGCGACGTGCCGGGGCAGGGCCTGATGTTTTATAGCGCTTTGCCAATCAGTATCCAGGATGCCTCTTGTCTGGCCTGTCACAGCACGCCGGCAGCCGCCCCGCCCGCAATGGTGGCCCAATATGGCCGCGAGGGAGGATTTGACTGGCAGCTCGATCAGGTATTGGGCACTCAAATCGTCTACATTCCGGCTCAGGAAGTGTTTGACAGTGCTCGTCAGGCATTTTCTTGGGTGATGGGGCTGTTTATCTTGATTTTTGCGATCGCGCTGTTCTGCCTCAACACCCTGCTCAAGCCGTTGGTGGTGCAGCCACTACAGGGGCTTGCCAAACTGTCGGAGAAGCTGGCAGCCGATGATCTACAGACTGTGGCAGACTTTGACGCAGCGGAATCTCGCAAACTCGCAAAGGTGGTTAGCCGCCAAGACGAATTCGGTCAACTTGGCCAGGTTTTCCAAAATATGGTGAACGAGGTGATTGCCCGACAGCAGCGCTTGCAGCAGCAAATTCGTGACCTCAAAATTGAAATCGATCAGACTCGTAAAGCCAGAGAAGTCC
>JBCCNE010000283.1:0-6533 GCA_039026015.1 Cyanobacteria bacterium P01_C01_bin.70
TGCCGGCTGGCCCGATTTACAAATTGACGGCTCCGCCTCGTCCATTGCGGGAGATAATCCCATGACCGAGACTCAGAAGTTAACGGTTTTACGTCGCGATCGCCTCGCAGAAGACGTCTCTATTTGTCTGTTCGACGGAGCCATTCGCACCGTCGATATTTCTCTCAAGCCGGAGGGACTACATTTTGGCTTTAATAATGACGATACCGGGAATTTATGGCGCGAGTTAAGAACGCTAGACGGTACAGAGAGGAGCGACTGGAAAGTCCATCTTCTGCCTGCAGACAACAATCACCCCCCGATGATTAATCAGGAAAGCAGTGTCAATATTACGAATTTAGCGAATGGCATTAGCAAAGAATTACAGGCAAACGAGCAGTCAATCCATGATTTCACGGCCGCTCAATTTGCCTTGCAGATGATTCAAGGGGTGGAAAAGGTGAGATTTTCCATGGCTGCCAGTTCCTAACGGGGAGATGAGCCTGTCAGCGATCGCGCCTTTCCAGTTCGGGTAATCAGTTCTGACGCTGAGCGCTCAGAACTGCCTATGGAGGGCAGTCATCATCTGGTGCCAAACATGCGATCGCCCGCATCCCCCAGCCCCGGCAAAATATAGCCGTGCTCGTCTAGCTTCTCATCAATGGCAGCGGTGAAGATTGGGACGTCGGGGTGTTCGGTGTGGAAGTGCTCGATGCCTTCGGGAGCGGCGAGCAGGCAGACGAACTTGATGGATTGGGGTTGGGTTTCTTTGAGGCGGTAGACGGCGGCAACAGCGGAGTTACCCGTGGCGAGCATGGGATCGACGACCAGCATTTCCCGCTCATGCACGTCGGCAGGCACCTTGAAGTAATACTCCACCGGAATGTAAGTGCGAGGGTCGCGATAAAGGCCAATATGCCCGACTCGTGCAGAAGGCATCAAATTCAACATGCCGTCGAGAATGCCCTGTCCAGCCCGCATGATGGAAATCAGCACTAGTTTTTTGCCCGACAGCATGGGAGCGTAAGTAGTGGTCAGGGGAGTTTCGATCTCGACTTTTTCTAGAGGCATATCACGCGTGACTTCGTAAGCCAGCAGCATGCTGATTTCGCCCAGAAGCTGGCGAAATTTAGCGGTGCTGGTCTCCTTCTGCCGCATCAGGGTTAGCTTGTGCTGGATCAGGGGGTGTTGAATCAGGTTGACAGAGGTCATAGGGGTGTATGGGTGAATGGGTGGCTGGGTATGAGGGTGGCTGGGTGGCTGAGTGGCAGGGTGGCTGGTTTGTTTAGTGCGGACATCTTGCCCACGAGCAAGACCAATTTCTCCGCACTCTGCATTCCAAATTCCAAACTCCGTAGGGCTCCGCCTTTTTCGCAGAGTACTCCGAACTCTGGACTCTGAATTCTGAACTCAAAAAACAGTGCCGTCGCTTTGGATAGCGATGGGAGGAGCACCAGTGCTGGGGCGCAGGTGTTTGGCAAGACGGCGTCCGGCAGCCCAGGTGCCGCCTTCTAGAACTTTGATGAGGGGGAGGTCTTCAGAGGTTTTGCCAAGCTGTTGACAGACGCGATCGCCAATCAGATCAAGCATCACCAGCGTCAGTGCTCGCCATTCTACGACAATGGGGGAATGGGGAACGTGGGCTTTGCGGGTGACGGCATCATGCTTGGGCAACAGCAAACCAAGATCGACGCAGAGGCCACCGTTGCGGTATTCGGCGAGGCCGGTGAGGGCATTCAGGTGAGTCACGGTGAGGCCAGCGGACTGCAGCGGTTCCACGAGGGAGTAGGTGAGCCACTGGGACAGCTTGTGAAAGGGGACTAGATGAGCGCCGGGGCTAGTTTGGAGGAGAGCGGGGTGGGGCCACACATCACCCAGATTAGTGTCGGCGATCGCCACCCGGCCCGGCCAAATATCGCTGAAGCTGGTCAACACTGCCGTTAGCAACTCCCCGGCGTCCAGCGTCGAGCCAACTGTGGACTGCCAATAGTCCAGCAGATTGCCCGGTCGAGGACAGTCTGCGCCGAATCGTTGAGGCTGGGAGGCCAGAGTTTTGCCCAACTGATGCAGCAGCAGCAGCCGTCCGGACAGCCCCACCAGCGGATTGTTGTCGCTTACCTGAAAAATCTGCGCCAAATCCTGCTGGGTCAGGTCTTGCAGACCAGCCGCATCAACCTGGTAGGGCTGCTCGGGATGGGAGGAGAAAGCGCCCTGCTGAAAGGCCTGAAGACTGGCGATCGCTAACCCTTCTGACCGTCCCAACACCTGATTGGCCTGGCGATCGCAATAGCGCCACTGGGCACCGGCTCCGGCATCCAGCAGTACGCTGACAATCGCTAAATCCAGCCGCGAACGCGCCGCAGCCTGGGTAGATAGCCCCGCTAGCGTCTGATTGAATTCGGCAAGTCGGGGGGTGCCCCCCGCGTCAAAGTGCCGCCAACGGCTGTGAAAGGGCACGTCGAAGTCGGGATAGAACTGCTGAGTGGTTTCGATCACGTAATCGGCGACCGCTGCCAACTGGGTGAGGTCGCAGGCGAAATGCTCCAGTTTGCCCGCCTGACAAAGCTCGAATAGCTGCTGGCAGCGATCGCGGATGGCTTGAGGCTGGCGCAGATAGGCGATCGCGGCGGTCTCTTCCGGCGTCATTGTGCGTCCTCGTACTGGCGACCGACAGTGTTTTCCAACATTTTGTCGTCGGGGATGTCACCTTCGGTGTAATAGCCCGCGGCCTGTTTAGCTTTGATTTCCACCTGGGCATCAGCAGGAATCAAGTCTTCAGGAATGGTGATGCGCTCGACAATCTCAATGCCAGACTGGGTCACTGCATCGTATTTAAGATTGCTCATGGAAACGAACTGGTCAATACGGGTGATGCCCAGCCAGTGCATCACGTCGGGCATCAGCTCTTGAAAGCGCATGTCTGGTACGCCCGCCACGCATTCCGTGCGGGTGAAGTAGGTGTCGGCGCGATCGCCCCCCTCTTGTCGCTTACGCGCGTTGTAGACCAGAAACTTCGTGACTTCCCCCAGGGCGCGCCCCTCTTTGCGAGCGTAGATAATCACGCCGGCTCCCCCGACCTGCGCGGCCGTAATTGCCACCTCAATGCCGTGAACGAGGTAAGGACGACAGGTGCAAATATCGGAACCAAACACGTCTGAACCGTTGCATTCGTCGTGGATACGGACTGCCAGCGGGCGCTGGGGATCAGTGATCGCCTCAACCTCGCCCAAAATATAAACCGTGTGTCCGCCAATGGGCGGCAAAAACACCTCCAAATCAGGCCGGGTCACCAGTTCGGGAAACATGCCGCCAGTTTGCTCAAACAAAGTGCGCCGCAGGTCACTTTCCGGTACGTTGAAGCGCTTGGCAATGCCTGGCAAGTGCCAGACCGGCTCAATTGCTGCCTTGGTGACGACCAACTCCCCTTTTTCTTTCAAAACTTTGCCGTCCACCTTGAGCCGACCTTGAGTAA
Source organism: Cyanobacteria bacterium P01_C01_bin.70 (assembly GCA_039026015.1). Taxonomy (GTDB): domain Bacteria; phylum Cyanobacteriota; class Cyanobacteriia; order Phormidesmidales; family Phormidesmidaceae; genus Halomicronema. The sequence continues at coordinate 3,452 of JBCCNE010000283.1, forward strand.
CCGCTTCCTGCAGCTCAGGAATATTGATATGGGCCTTAGTAATGGCAATCGACGGGCGAATATCGACGCCTTCAGCGCGCAAATCGGCAAACAGGTTATGGTCCAGCGCGCCAAAAGGGTCAAGGGCGATAATTTTGTCTGGGTCTCCCCAGCTCGGATACGGGCCAATTTGCACCGTCGGCGCCGTATCGGTTAAGTCAGCTCGGTGATTTGGTTCTAGGTCACCGCTGGCGATCGCCAACGCTCGATACACCGCATAACCACCCGAGTGCGTGCCGATCGCATTGCGGTGAGTCAGATTACCCAACGTCGCAATCACGGGGCCGCGTTCATTCGGATCGGCCTGGCCCCACTGAATGGGATGAGGCTGGTTGCCAAACTGTCCCGGGTGCGATGTGAGAACGATGTGTTTGCGGCGAGGCGACTGAGCTGATGCCATCGTAGAGCCCTTGTATGACTAAATTTTGCAACTATCTTGTCAGAGTAGCCCAGACTGTCGTGCAAGTGGCAGTCTCCCGCGGATAGAAGTTTGGGCAACTTTAGGGCACGTCATCAGTTAATGCTAGAACCCTGGTGAAACCAGCATTATCGCACTCGTCTCAACTTCCTCAGCTAGGGGATGAAACCCCTGCTGCCAAGGCATGAGGTTGCTAAATGATGACAACCCCCAGAATCACCCCGTCGACTCGCCGCAGCTACAGGCGATCGCCGACACTTCCGCAAAGACAAAATTACTAGGGGCTGTCATCATTTAGAGCCTGAATCCTTATGTTGAGGGCAGTTCAGCCCCTAGTTAGTTTTGCAGATCGGGCGCGATAATGCCTATGTCGCAAGGGTTTCAAGTTTAATTGATGACGTGCCCTAGGAAACTGCTCCAATCCTGGTCTAGCCTAAATCTCAGGGCTATTTAAGATGCCCCTATGGATTGGCGCTGAGAAAAACTCATCGATATCCGTTAGTAATAAGTCCGCCAAGGGTACCCTGGCGGGAATATATTGAGCGTCGCTCCGCAAAACGCAGAAAAATCAGTAGCCAAATTAACAGCGGCTACCTAGAACCTAACATCCTCTCAAGTGGGCAATATCATTGCTAATCAGTTTTATTTAGTCAGAGCAGTCCAGCACGCCTCACTCTTAAGCCTAAAAAATACTGAAATCAGATTGATGAAAATACTACATATCTGGCAGTGGATGCTACTGAATACCGTCAGAGCCATTTATTTAATAGAGTATTTTTTTCTCGGAAACCTAGCAGCCTGAGCTGTAGAAGATAGATCTCCACATCAGCAAAAGCATCAAATAAAAACAACTCAAAATGGCTAAAAGTTCGGCAGCTAAAGGTTTTTCAAAACATCAGCTAAATTCATTCAAAGAGTACCCCAACAGGGCGTTCTCAAATGTTTTGATGAGTAGCCATGATACACACAGGCAAACACAAATGCCTGGCAAACCAATTGAGGATAACTCTCATGACTGCTACTACTTTTGTAGATCCTTACGCTGTTGAACTAGCCGCCACGGAACTTTCTAAAGAACAACTTAAGAGAGTTTTGCCTGTGCAACCTGAACTGTATGCCGATTCAGAAACCTACAGCCGAGAAATTCTTGGTGAAGCTTTCTACGTGCATCTAAATCTGGTTGCTGAGGGACTTCGTGGCGACATTCCGCCGTTTGGCCCAGCTCCTAAACAGTCGAAATCCATCGTTGATACCGATGAGAAAATGTGGGTAGGTACTTACATCTACTTCAACCGCAGTCCTCTGACTGCGCTGTTACTTTGCTTAGGGATTCCCATTTATGTGAAATTCCACTTTGAAGGCCAAGGTTTCAGCGCCGTTGAAAAGGACGTCATTGTCAACATCAAGTCTCGGGAAAACCAATTTTCCTATTGGGTCGGAACAAAAGTTACTCCCCAGGAAATTGGCTTGACTCCAGGACTTTACATGGTTTCCGCCACCTCTCAAATTGGCCCCATGACTCATAAGTGTGGTCAGTTTGTATTTGGCAACGGCAACATTGGCGAGCGCCGCCTGCAGGTTGCTGATCAGCCTTTTACTGATGCTGATGACTAGCATTGTGTAGGGCTGCTACACGGCTGAAACTTGACATTTCTCACACTAACTAGTGATTTGACTAGCTCTTAAGGTGAGTGAATGTGATGCCAAACAAGGGGGGTTCCCCCTTGTTTGGTTTATGGGGCCGATACTGCAGTCCTGATGTATTGGAATTCAGAATGTCCCTGGAGTTATTAGGAAATTCTGATGAGCGACTTGTTTAACCCTAAAGCCCCTGACTTATCATCAAGCCTACAAACTCCTGGCCCAATAGCTAACTTCACCGCCATCTACTTTTTACAGAACACCCATCAAAGCCCCATTATCTCCATCAATTTAGGGCAAAAACAGGCCTCGCGATCGCTGATTGAGGCGTCAGAGTTTTCTTTAGTCGTTGAAATACTGACCACTCAATTTGGTCAGCGATTATTATCCAGAAGTGCCGATGTTCTTATTAAGTGTCAAATTCAAACATTTATGAAGCCTCTTGGTTCAATCCACGAGCAAAAAATTTGGGAATCCTTAGCGTCTACTGTTTTACATAATGAGCAAAAGGAATATCGTCTGCAGTTTCAGCCAGCTCAAATAAACCGAGGATTCTATTCACTACAGCTACTCTTACTCACGAGTGGGGCTCGATCTCTACCGCTTTTATTTGAAGTTCCAGTAATCCAAGTAAATTCCAGACAAAATTCTATCCAAAACAGATAAAACTTCATTCTTTAGAAAAATAAACTTACTGAAAAATGCCATCCCTATTCATAGAGACAGTGAGAACAAAGGATTTATTTAAATAATTTAATTAAGCTTATTTCAATCATAATTGTATCTTTATAATGCCAATGCCAATGCCAAATTTTCAAGGATTAGATCATGGTTTATTTTTTGGAATTTAGAAACCTGAGTTATCAGCGTAAAGATTTACGACAGTTATCTATTCAAATCAAAAATTCACCTGTTAATCATTGAATTTATATTTGAACATGAGAGCTTTTATAAGCAGGTATCTACACAGCCAATTCATGGACA
>JBCCNE010000284.1:0-6524 GCA_039026015.1 Cyanobacteria bacterium P01_C01_bin.70
CCGCGATCCAGCTCTGCTTGCAAATTTTGCAACCGCTCTTGGTTACGCGCCACCAACAGCAATTTACGAGTGTCCGTGCGGGCCGTAAGCCAGCGACAAACCGCGCTGCCGATATCTCCAGTGGCACCACAAACAGCAACGGTCGCTTCAGACAGGTTGATGCCCAACTGGGCTGAGGCCGCTTCGACTTGCCGACAGATGATGTAAGCAGTGTGGGTATTGCCGGTAGTAAAGCGCTCAAACTCGAGAGATACGTTACGCACCTGCTTCATCTGGCTGAGATTAAAGTTCTCAAAAATGATGGAAGAAAATCCTCCCAGCGCAGTGATATTGATGCCATGCTTTTGGGCGTGGGCCATAGCATTGACCACTTTGCGGGCAGCCGTCTTAATGCGGCGCGCTGCCAGCATTTCGGGCAGAAAGCAAGATTCCACATAGCGCCCTTCAATCACTTGTCCGGTGGCACTCGTTACTTCGATATCATCTACAATCTGCGGCGGCGCGCTGCACCAAAAGTCAAGTCCCTGATCGGCATACTCAGGGTATCCCAATTCTCGGGCCACCGAATTAGCGTGATCGATACTGGTTAAATGTCCAATTAGGCCAAACATCGTAATCCTGTGTGCCACCTTAATTAAGTAAAACCTCAGGCAAAAGCCTAGGATTTGCCCAAGATATCTTAGCTCAGGCCTAAAACTAGTGCTTTCTTCAAAATACAACCCCAAAGTCGATTTTTCTGGCTTGAAACAACCCCGGGGAAACTGACCGCAGTCTCTGCGGTCAGTTTCCCCTCAGGCCAACAGATCTTAGCGAGTGCTCTAACAAGCGAGCCATCACTTTCTTTGTGGTCTGCAAAGCTGCTCTAAGCGGTAGCCAACCCTTGGGCAGAGAGCTTCATCACCTCCCGATTAGAGAAACCGATATTGCTCAGCGCCTCGCCGTAGGTAATCATGAAGTCCTCAACGAGCGCTTCTTTCTCCATCCCTAGCGTGTTGGCATCGTCAGCCACGTCGTTCAACATGGCCCAAACGATTGGCAGATTTTGGCGGTTGGCCTTTTCGAGCTCGGCCTTCGAAGCTTCGAAATTAGCCTTAAGCCACTCTTCTCCAAAGTTCAAGTGTTTGTATTCATCCTGAACCACGCCTTCCGTAATCTTGCGCGCAAAGTCGTCCGCTACGGGAATGTAGATGTTGTAAGCAGAAATCGCAAAGGTTTCAATAATTAGCGATTGAATCAATAAGCAGGTGACAATCCGGCCTTCGTCCCAAGCTTCCTTAAAGTTGTTGTGGAGCTTCTCAAAGAAAGCTTTCGCAAATTCCATATCGGCAATCACAGCAAGGTTTTTGCCGCAGGCTTGGAAGCCTTTCATATGGCGCTTTTCCATCTTGGCCAGAACTATCAGCTCGTCCTTTGCTTCAGGAAGCAACTCGGCCAACTTACAGTAGTTATCGAATGCCTCATGCTCACCCTCGATCACGATCGCGTTGATGCGGCTGTAAGCGTCTTTGTAGATTTCAGATTGATAATCGAGTGCAGGAGTGATATCCAACTGTTGCATAGCTATATGTCCTTACGTTTTAGCGTCTGATACCGTCAATCTTGCCCCCAATAATACACCTCAAAAGTCAACCGCTTGCAACATAAAATATTGCTTAGAGTAATTGCGACAGCTTGCCAGACCACAGGAAAAAAATGCGAGTATTTGGGTGAATTGCCGAGTTTTGTTGAGAAATCAATACGCAATTCGCTCAAGCGATTAAACATAAAAATATGCATGCTTTTAGATTTAAGAAAATCTATAATGGAATCTAAAGCTGTAGCTAAGGCTAGGCGATCGCCTGTCCTGGCTGTGATCATTGAAGACGTCTTTGTTAGGGTGGGCTCCAGTGCCTGTCATTGGCAAGCCGATTGCGTTTGTCTCAGGAGCTACATTGGTAAACATTGACATTTGATTTCTCAACAGCGAATAATGAAGAGTCGCATGTAAACCCGCTCGGATCAGGCTGACAAAACAGCGTGACTGTTGCCTGTACGGCGATCGCTCAGGAAACCAAATGACTTACGCAATTATTGAAGCTAGTGGCAAGCAATTTCGAGTAGAGCCGGGTCGATTTTATGACTTTGACCGTTTGCCAGTAGACGAAGAAGGCAGCGTTGACATCGATAAGGTGCTACTAGTTTCCCATGATGGTGAAACGATGGTTGGCCAACCCCATGTCCAGGGGGCGACCGTTTCCGGCACGGTGATGCGCCATCTTCGGGGGCGAAAAATCATCGTTTACAAGATGAAGCCGAAGAAAAAGACCCGTAAAAAGCGGGGTCACCGGCAAGAGCTGACTCGCTTGATGATTAATGCTATTAGTGTGGACGGCAAATTGCTAGCTGGCGAAGTTCAAGACACCGCCGCAACGCCCGAGGCCGATAAGCAAGATGCTACATCGGCTCCAGCTGCCACCGCCCTTCAGGCTCCAGCCGAAGAAGAATAAACCATTTACCCTCATTTATTTAGGTACAACACATGGCTCATAAGAAAGGAACCGGTAGTACTCGTAACGGTCGCGACTCTAATTCCAAACGGTTGGGTGTCAAGCGTTACGGCGGTCAAGTTGTGACGGCTGGCAGCATTCTTGTTCGTCAGCGGGGCACCAAGTTTCACCCCGGCAATAATGTTGGCCGCGGGGGGGATGACACGCTATTTGCTCTTGTAGACGGTATTGTGACCTTTGAGCGCAAGGGTAAGAGTCGGAAGAAGGTTAGCGTCTATCCCGCCGCGAACTAGTGCCCCATCAGGCTTAATTGCAAGCTGTAGAACTGTTGTTTGCTGCTAGAGCTATCCAATCATGACCTGGAGCTCTGGCGGCGAATGAGGGCATCCCCTCTCTGGCGCTAAAGAACGCGGCGACGGGGAGCATCCGTCGTTGTTAGCAAAGCGTCGACCAGCAAAACCTATCCTGCCTGCATTTGGCTCAGAGCCGATAGCCATCTGTCGACAGATAAGTGGGAGGTGCTGCTGTTAGTCAAGCCTTTGATATTAGCGTGGCCATCAGTGTGGCGACGATTGAGCGCGTGGGTCACCGTTTATCGGACAAGGCTTAGCCTCCGCCTGATAAGACAAAGTTTAATTACGCCTTGTAGCTTGTAGCCTCAATGGGAAGTAAGAGTCCCATTGAGGCTATAGCCTATCATCTGCGGTATCGTCGCAAGCAATTTGAACTTCCTTGATGCGCCCCTATCCAGTCGGCCACAGACCGATTATCGTTACAGTCAGATGTTTTTCCAGGCAGTCCAGAAAAGACTATGTCAACGACTCGACCGTCAAGCGAAGAAATGCTGCAGGCGCTGCGATCGCAGGTCAATGCCGACCATCAGGACACTCGTCCCCCATCGGCTCACCCTGCCTGGGCAATCGAAGATAGTGAGGAGCTCTATCGCATTCACGGCTGGGGCGAGCCGTACTTCTCGATTAATGCTGCTGGACATGTGACCGTTGCGCCCCGAGGCGATCGCGGCGGCTCTCTTGATCTGTTTGATTTGGTGACGGCCCTCAAGCAGCGCAACCTGGACTTGCCTATCCTGATTCGCTTTTCCGACATTTTGGAAGATCGCATTGAGCGACTAAATGCCTGCTTTGCTAAGGCCATTTCCCGCTACCGCTACAGCGGCGTTTATCGCGGTGTCTTTCCCGTAAAGTGCAACCAGCAGCGTCATTTAGTAGAGGATCTGGTGCGCTTTGGTCAACCTCACCGCTTCGGCCTAGAAGCTGGTTCTAAGCCAGAGCTGTTGATCGCTCTGGCAACGCTGGACAATCCTGGGGCGCTGCTGATCTGCAACGGCTACAAAGACGCGGAATATATCGAAACCGCTATGCTGAGCCAGCGCTTGGGCCATACGCCAATCATCGTGCTGGAACAGTTAGAAGAAGTCCCTCTGGTCATTGCGGCCAGCCGTCGGTTAAACATTCGTCCCGTATTGGGAGTGCGAGCCAAGCTCAGCAGCAAGGGCATCGGTCGCTGGGGTGGGTCGGCGGGCGATCGCGCTAAGTTTGGCCTTGCTATTCCCGAAATTCTCAGCGCAGTGGAGCAGTTGAAAGCGGCAAACATGCTGGACTGTTTGCAACTGTTGCACTTTCACATTGGCTCCCAGATTTCCGCCATCAGCGTCATTAAAGATGCCCTGCGAGAAGCCTGCCAAATTTACGTGGAGCTCTCGGAACTCGGGGCACAAATGGGCTACCTTGATGTGGGCGGCGGCTTGGGCATCGACTACGACGGCTCCAAAACCAACTTCTACGCCTCGAAAAACTACAGCATTCAAAACTACGCCAACGACGTCGTGGCAGAAGTGCAGGAAGCCTGCTCGGCCCGAAATTTGCCGGTACCGACCTTGATTAGTGAAAGCGGACGGGCGATCGCCTCTCACCAGTCCGTCCTCGTGTTTAACGTGTTGGGCTCTAGCGAACGATTGGGTCTCGACCCCATCGAGCCCCCCACCCCAGATGATCACGCCCTACTGCGAGAACTCTACGACACCTATGCTTCCCTCCACGTCAAAAACTATCAGGAGGCTTACCACGACGCCGAACAGTTCAAAGACGAAGCCATTAGCCTGTTTAACTTTGGCTATCTGAGCCTGACCGAACGGGCTAAAATTGAGCGGCTTTACTGGGCCTGTTGTCGCCGCATCCTGGAATTGGTGCGCCACGAAGAGTACGTTCCCGATGATCTGGAGGATCTGGAAAAGAACCTCGCCGCCATCTATTACATCAATCTGTCGGTGTTTCAATCGATGCCAGATGCGTGGGCGATCGACCAGCTTTTCCCCATCATGCCGATCCATCGCCTCGACGAGGCGCCTACCCACCGCGCCACCCTTGCCGACCTCACCTGCGACAGCGATGGCAAAATCGATAAGTTTATTGACCTACGGGATATTAAATCTGTCCTAGAGCTGCACCCCCTCAAAGACCAGGAACCCTACTACCTAGGCCTCTTTCTCGGCGGAGCCTATCAGGAAATCATGGGCAATTTGCACAACCTATTCGGCGACACCAACACCGTCCACATTCATATGACGCCTAAGGGTTATCACATTGAGCATGTGGTCAAAGGCGACACCATGACCGAGGTGCTCAGCTACGTGCAGTACGATTCGGAAGACCTGATCGAAAATATCCGCCGCCGCTCTGAACACGCCCTGCAGGATGGCAAAATCACCATCCAAGAAGCGCAACTGCTGCTCCAACACTACGAACACAGCCTCAACCACTACACCTACCTGTCCACTGATTAGGAACTGCACTGAGCGCAATTCACTAAGAGAACTCGGCAGATGTAGTGCACCGTTCACTACATTTGATTGGTACAAGAGTGCTATATGGTGGCCTGCCGCCTATCCGGTCGATTCAGCAAGATATACTGCGAGCAATCAGTATATCCACTCAAAACGGGGCAGACAGGCTGCAACTGTCGATTTAATAAAAGTCAAGCAACACTTCCATCCTGTCTGAATAGATAAAGGATGACTTTGAATTAGACCCTAAGTGAAATGAAATGACTATGGAAGAGCGCAACTCTATAAATGTTCAGAAGATGGCCGCTTTTTCGGATGGCAATCGCGGCGGCAACCCTGCAGGTGTCTGCCTTTCTGAAGAACATCCTAGTGATTTAGAAATGCAACGAATTGCGGCTGAAGTAGGTTTTTCAGAGACAGCGTTTGCTGCCCCAATTAAAGATGCTTTTCGAGTTCGATACTTTTCTCCAGAGTCTGAAGTCCCTTTTTGTGGTCATGCAACGATCGCCCTTGGTGCTGTTCTGGCGCTTAAGAAAGGTGACGGGACGTTTCCCCTAATACTGAATGAAGCTGAAATTACGGTTGAAGGTCGCCAAAGTGGCGATGTGATTTCGGCAGCACTTCAATCACCGCGTACACATAGTGCAGAGGCATCGCCTCAATTAGTTTCAGATGTGCTGAATCTGTTTGGTTACACAAATAATGATTTAGACGCCAATATTCCACCCGCCTATGTGAACGCTGGTGCCAACCATCTATTGTTGGGGCTCAGGACGCGAGAAGTGCTTGCTGCTATGGAGTATGACTTTGAAGCAGGTCGCGATCTGATGAGACGAGAAAGTTTAGTGACCATTCTCTTGGCTTATCCAGAAACACCACAGCGTTTTCACACTCGCAATCCTTTTGCATCAGGTGGCGTCTATGAAGATCCCGCAACGGGAGCTGCGACGGCCGCTTTTGCTGGTTACTTACGCGATATTGAGTGGCCTCATAATGGCGTGATAGATGTGGTCCAGGGTGAAGATATGGGAATGCGTTCACTTTTAAGAGCGGAAATATCCCCAGTACCCGGCAGTTCAATTCGCATTTCTGGAACAGCCAGGTTAATGAAAGCTTGATGACTTAAGTTGCTGTCTACGTTGAAATTTGTGCCATCAAAAATGCCTGACGCGCTGGTACAGCGGACTGTAAATAGAGCTATACGTAAAACGAGAGCGAAAATGCCAGTCTTTTGC
>JBCCNE010000285.1:0-6517 GCA_039026015.1 Cyanobacteria bacterium P01_C01_bin.70
AAATTTAACGTTGGTAATTGAGAAATCAATACCAGGAAAATTCATCATCCTGATGGTAATGCACAGGTCAGGCTCAGTTATGAGCTCATGGATGATCCGATAATTTAGCCGCCAATTTTCTGGATGAAGATAAAGCCAGAAATTTTGTAATTTTCCTCTAAGAACTGCCTTCTGAAAATGTCGATGCCAGTCGATGTCAACACTTTTCCAACTTCAAGAATTCAAGGAGACAACGTAATGAACAACATGAACAACGAGATGGACGAGATGGACAACATGAACAACGAGATGAGTAATGAACTTTGGCAAGATCTGGCAGAAGCTGACAGTGAAATGCTCAAAGGTGGGATTCTCATTTCTCTACTGTTACCCGCCGTCCAAGCAGCCCGTGAAGCGGCAAGAAATTCAACATCTCGTGATGAATTCAGCCTAGACACTGCAGAGCAGCCATGAAATATCCGTGCGTTCGTCAACATAGCCAGGAAGACTGTGGCGCTGCCTGCCTGGGGAGCATTGCTCGCTACCATGGGCAACAATTCACCCTCAGCCGCCTGAGGGCGCTGGTCGGCACCGGCCAGCAGGGCACCACTCTATTGGGCTTAAAGCGCGGCGCTGAAGCCTTGGGCCTGCAGGCGCGAGCCGTCACTGCCCATCCTGCCATTTTGGATCGCCTAGAAGACGTGTCCCTACCGGCCATCATTCACTGGAAAGGGGTCCACTGGGTGGTGCTCTATGGTCGTAAAGGCAATCGCTATGTCATTGCTGATCCGGGAGTGGGGCTGCGGTTTGTGGATCAGCCAACCCTGCGGGAGGGGTGGCGCAACTGGGTGATGCTGCTGCTGGAACCAGACCCCGCGCAGTTTTATACGCAGGCTGACGATCGCGATCGCATCGGTGGCTTCTCCCGGTTTCTGAAACGGGTGCTGTCTTACGGCGGCATCCTGTCGCAGGCGCTGCTATTCAACGCCATTTTGGGGCTGCTGGCCCTGGCCTCACCCTTCTTGGTGCAGATTCTCACCGATGATGTGCTGGTGCGCGGCGACACGCAATTGCTGACGCGGGTGGTGATTGCCGTGGGCGTGATGCAGCTCATTAGCAGCAGCTTACGGCTGATTCAGGCCAACTTGATTGCCCATTTTTCCCAACGTCTGCAGTTAGGACTGGTGCTGGAGTTTGGGCGGCAAATTTTGCGCTTGCCCCTCACCTATTACGAAGCCCGCCGCAGCGGTGAGGTTACCAGCCGTCTAGAGGATATCCAGGTCATTAACCAATTGGTATCGCAGGCCGTGGTGCAACTGCCCAGCCAGCTATTTATCGCCGTGGTGTCGTTGGGCTTCATGGTGTTCTACAACGCGATGCTAACAGGGGTGGCCCTGGCGATCGCGGTGGTCATGACCTTATCCACGGTGGCGTTTTTACCCAGATTTCAGCAGCAGGTGCGGAATCTGCTGGTGCTCTCATCCGAGAATCAGGGGGTGCTGGTGGAAACCTTCAAAGGTGCCCTCACGCTGAAAACCACCGCTGCCGCCCCCCAATTTGCTGACGAACTGCACACGCGGTTTAGCCGTCTGGCGCGGCTGCGCCTCAGCACCATCCAGATCAGCATTGTCAACGGCACGTTCTCTAACCTGGTGGCCAGCTTAGGGCATATTGGGCTGCTGTGGGCGGGGAGTGGTCTGGTGATTCAGCAGGAGCTGACGATTGGGATGTTGCTGGCGTTCATCACTATGAATCGCCATTTCACCACCTTTATCAGCACCACGATCGACTTCGTCGATGAGTTTGCGCGGGCGAGGACAGCTACCCAGCGGATGGCGGAGGTGATTGATGCCACTCCCGAAACGGTCAAGGATCAGGCTACCGTTTGGGTCAGACTCCCGGCAGATGAAGACATTCAATGTCATCAGCTCAGCTTCCACCATGCGGGACGAGTGGATTTGCTGCAAACCTTTTCACTGAGCTTGCCGGGAGGCCAAACCACGGCCCTGATCGGCAAATCCGGCTGTGGCAAGAGCACCCTGGTGAAACTTATTGCCGGGTTGTATGCACCGCTGTCCGGCAATATCCGCTTTGGGGCGTACAACCAGCAGGACCTCGCCCTTGATTGTCTGCGACAGCAGGTGGTGCTAGTGCCCCAGGAGCCACACTTCTGGAGTCGGTCGATTGTCGAAAACTTTCGCCTGGGCAATCCCCACATCGAGTTTGAGCAGATTGTGCAGGCCTGTCAGATTGCCGGGGCCGATGAGTTCATTAGCCAACTGCCCGACAAGTATCGCACCGTGCTGGGGGAATTTGGTTCCAACCTCTCGGGAGGACAGCGGCAACGGCTGGCGATCGCCCGCGCCCTAGTCAACGATCCGCCGATTCTAATCTTGGATGAATCCACCGCCGCCCTCGACCCGGTCAGTGAAACCGAAATACTTGATACCCTGCTGCACCACCGTCGTGGCAAAACTACGTTACTGATCAGCCATCGTCCCCGAGTGATTCAGCGGGCTGATTGGCTAGTCTTGCTAAACAACGGTCAAATCCAGCAGCAGGGCACCCCCGAAACACTGCGCCATCAGAGCGGTGATCATTTGCCATTTTTGGTGGCGTGAGGAGAACTGTCATGCATGCTAAATCTACTGCCAATTCAAACCCTCGAGTTCGTCATCAGGCTGTCCATCGGCCTGAAACCGCGGCGGCCACTCTGCCTACTGCCACTCCCTCTCTTTCTCCATCTTCCACTCCCTCACACCCTCAATCTGACTATTCCCCTCCCACTACTACCGAAGACTGCCTCAGCCTCGATGCCCTCCCCCCCATTCGCCGCTGGAGCCAATGGGGTGGGGTGGCGATCGCGGCCTCTGTGGGCATTGCCACAGTGCTGGCGGCAGTTACGCCTTACCGGGTTACCATTCCAGCGGCAGCGACGATTCGTCCCGTCGGGGAACTGAAGCAAATTGAAGCCCCGACGGCAGGGACGGTAGTGGCGATCGCGGCGAGCGAAAATCAAACGGTGCAGGCGGGGGCAGTCATTGCCCGCATCGACGATACGCCGCTGCAAACTCGCAAGAACCAGCTACAGACCAATATTGAGCAAGCCCAACGGCAACTCCAGCAAATTGAGGCCCAACGGCAGACGTTAGACCGCCAGCTCCAGGCCGAGGGCGATCGCGGTCAGCGGTTAATTAGTGCCGCCAGTGCCGAACTCCGTCAAACCCGTCGCAGCTACGAGGATCAACAAATTGTCGCCGTCACTGAGGTCGAAGCAATGGCCGCTCAACTGCGCTCCGAAGCAGCGAGCCTAGCAGCAGCCCAGCTTCAGGTGCAGCGATACGAACCCCTGGCGACAACCGGGGCAATTTCGCAAGCGCAATTAGACGCCGCGCGTCTGGCGGTACAGCAGCAAGAAGAAGCGGTCGCAGCGACGCAGGCCCGACTCAGGCAGGCTGAGGCGGAGTTGAATCCCAGTGATGCCGAAGTGGCGATCGCCCAAGCGCGCATTGCCCAGGAACAGGCCAGCAGCGAGTCGACTCTGGCGGCCCTGACCCAGGAACAGGAAGCTCTTATGCAGCAGTTCCTGAAAGTACAACAGCAGCAAATTCAAGACCAGCACGCGCTGCATCAGGTGAATCAGGATTTGCAGCAAACGATTCTTCGCGCCCCTATTACGGGGACGCTATTTCAGCTCGATCTCCGTAACCCTGGCCAAACGGTTGCTGCAGGAGACGCCATTGCCAGCATTGCGCCCAACGAGTCGGACTTAACGATTAAGGCCCTGGTTTCAACGACGGCGATCCACCAAATTGCCGTGGGTCAACTTGCCCAGGTCAGGATATCGGCCTGCCCTTATCCTGATTACGGCACGCTACCCGGCACGGTGCAAACCATTTCCCCCGATATCGTCAACGCTCAAGCTACCGCCATAACGGCTGCCAGCTCCACCGGTTCGGGAGACCAGTCACGATATTTCGAGGTCACCGTTACCCCGGAAGTGTTCTCCTTCGGGCCAGGAAGTCATCAGTGCTCTTTGCGTCCTGGGATGACGGGCCGCGCCAACATCATGACGAAGGAAGAAACCGTACTCACATTTTTACTGCGAAAGGCCAAACTCCTAACCGATCTATAGCGCCAGGTAGAAGGATGTAGCGTGCTTCTGCCGTCAGTTGGTGTCGAAGCACGAGACCCAACATTTCGAAAATTTTTATCTCATCAATGCGATGAGATTCAGACAACTAAAATTCACGAGTTTTGTCATTATCATAAAGGGAGAGCTGATACTTTTCCTTTTCATTTTGCCGCTTTCTTTCATAGTTTTTTATAAATTCTAAAAATATTTTTATTCTAGGTATAAATTTAGAAATTAGAGTACATGAATATGCTCAAAAATATATTTTATAAAGGCATTATTAAGCTCTATTTTATATATTATAAATGCGCTTTTCTTCCCTACTTATTCTCGATTTAAAATTAAACTATTAGTAAGTCGGGAGAACAAGAATTCGACTGAAAAATACCACACTATCACTGGAGAAATCAATGAAGCTCAATCAATCCAAATCTGAACCGATAACTCATCTTCAGGAAATCTCTGAAGCTCAGATGATGCAAATTCAAGGAGGTGTCGACAAGAAATGTATATGTAAGAGCGTACTAAGAACGAAGAATCCTTATACCTAATGATGGCTGAGGATCACTGAGTTTGCCATCGCGCTTTCTATTCTCTCAACGCGCGATCGCCCTTTATTCGCGCTGCAACCAATGATTTAGAACAGAACATATTTCAAGGAGAAAAAGCCATGAAGATCCGTCAAACTACACCAACAGCTAATCAGCCTCAGAATAGTGACGAGACGCTCCTCAGCACTCTAGATAACACCAATCTAGAGAAGCTAAGCGGAGGTGCAGCATACCTGAAATTTGAAGGTATTGAGGGTGAATCTGCAGGGAGCAGTGACATTGTTGATATCCCAGTCACTATCAAGCGCGGAATTTAGTTGAGTTTATCTCAGTTGATTCAGTTTGAGTTTCGCTAGTCTTGCGATCGCACTTTCTATTCTCTCAAAGTGCGATCGCCTCTCGGCTAGAGTAAAATCTCTCTTTCAAATGCTCTCAAATTGCTACAAGGAGTATCAATAATGCAACGACTAGATGATTCCATTGCCCAGCTATCTGGGTTCTCCATTCAAGAGGCAGGAAAAAGTGAAATCATCCATTTCCAAGATGCCAAGCGTCTTCAGTTAACGTCCCAGTGGGTCAAGATTGATGGACAGCTAATCTGCCAGTGGTCTCAAAGTAATTGACATTTCGAGCTTTAAAGGGCGATCTCACTTTGCCCAAATTGAGTGCGAACAAATTCATCTTAAACGGAGAAAAATTATGAACAAGAATCAGCTTACAGTAAGCAAAGCTCAGTCGAAAAATAACAGTGGAGAGCTCTTCAGACCTTTAACAGATCTCACTATCGAGAAGATTTCCGGAGGAAAAGACAAGGATCATAAGGGATGGTGCGACCTTATGTCACTTGGCTAGTTGTGATCTTACATCATTCAGTCAAGTGACCTTTATTCCCGAAATCAGAGAAGTTGGCTGGTGAATACACTGGCAGCACTCTTAGATTCTCAATGAAGGTAGGCATAAAGTTTAGTTGAATTTACCTCAGCGAAGTCTAGTGTATGCAGATCTTCGAGACGGTTCAAGCAGTGTTCTTCTAAGCTTCACCAGCCCTGCGATCGCGCTTTCTATTCTCTTAAAGTGCGATCGCCCTTCATTCGTATCGACAACCGTTGAACAACAGACTTTTAGATAGAGGTATTCCATGAAAAAGCACCCCGTTAAAACAGTCCAAACTCTCGAACACATTACCCTGAATGAACTGTTGGAGAGTCAATCTGAGCAACTTAAGGGAGGGCAAAGTCGTAACGATGATGATCACGATGTTCTTCTTGACCCGAGTGATGATCTCAAGCCACGTCCTAAACCTGTAGGGCAAGCATTGCCTACGTTGGAGGTACTTAACTAAATGAAAGTTGCGATCGTGGGTGCGGGTATTTGCGGTTTGCTGACCGCCTACCTACTCAAAAAAAAGAAACCTGATGCCTCCATTACGCTCTTTGAGAAGCGCGATCGCGTCGGGGGTAATGTCCACACCGTAAAATTTGCGGTGGGCCAACCTGGCAACCAAGTTCAGTACCGCTGGGCTGATTTAGGGGTCAATGATTTCAACATTGTCACGTACAAAAACATTGCCGCACTGCTGGACGAGTTGGAGGTTGCCTATAAACCCATCGAAGATTCAGCCGCCTACAGCACCCTGGATGGGGCGATCGCCTATGTTATTGATCCGGGCTATCAAGCAGGTTCTAGACACGCCACCACCATGCCAACTGCCGTGCAAAAAGGCTTTGACAACTTCAGCCAACAAGCGCCCATCGATTGTCAAGATCCGACCTTTGCGGAGTTTTCAATTGCTGACTATATCCAATACCGCAACGCTCACAACCCCGACAATGATCCAGAATTTTACCCGGCG
>JBCCNE010000286.1:0-6498 GCA_039026015.1 Cyanobacteria bacterium P01_C01_bin.70
GCTTGGGGGGCGACATCGCGGAAGGCGAGGCACAGGTCGTCTTCGTGGACAATATCGGCGGGAATTTCGCGACGGATGATTTTGCCGAAAATCGTGTCTTCACTCATGGGGCGATCGCTGCTGGAAAAATCACCCTGCCATCATACTCTCCGAACTCTGTATGCAAAGTTTCAAACTCGGAATTGCAAGCACTCTTAATTGAAGGCTGGCGTGGTTCTGGACTGGGCTTAATGAATTTTGCAAGGGTCATGCCGGGCCGATGTAATGATATCGTCCTCGATCTGGCGTCAAATTTGGGCGCGCGATCGCGATCGCCCGAACAGCTGTCGCAGAGTGCCGGTGCGATCGGCCATGGTCTCACCGGGGGCCAGCTGCCAAAGCGTTTCATAGAAGAAGAAGGAAACGCCATCGAAACCCATATCTCGCGCTGCTTGCACCTGCTGTTGAATCAGCGACATCGACACGGGCTGGTGGCGCAGGCCGGCCATGATGCCGACCCCGGTCGGAATGTGGTCGCGTGACCGCTGAATTTCGCGATCGCGCAGCGTCTGCCGAAAAGTATCTAAATTATCCCGATAGACCTGCACTATCAGCTCCTCGACGTAGCCGATCTGCTGCCAGCGGGGCCAATCTTGTAAAAAGCGGCCGTAGGCAAAGTGGGCAGGATTGGGCGATACTGATAGGATGGCGGTGGGACGCCGCGCCTTAATTACCTGGAAAACGCGACCAACAAAAGCCGTGATCTTGTCGGCTCGCCACCGCATCCACTCAGCATTACGAGGATTGGTTGGCGGCCATCGGCCATCGTGCTCTTGCCTGTACAGGCTGACCGTGTAGGGATCATAGCCAAACTCAACGGGCAGGCTGAAATGGTCGTCAAGCTGCAGCCCGTCAACCTCATAGTTCTCCATCAGTTCGCCGATCAGCTCTAGAAGAAATTGCTGCACTTCGGGATGAAACGGATTGAGCCAGACGCGGGTGTGCTCCCCCTCTTGGTGAAAGCGGGCCTCCGGCAGATTTCCCTGCTTTTGCGTCAGCCAGTTGGGATGGCGCTGAGCCAAGGGCGAGACGGCTGGCGCCATAAAGCCAAACTCAAACCAGGGAATGACGCTCAAATTGTGGGCGTGGGCTGACGTAATCACTTCTTGCAGCGCGTCGTGATCGCTCTGGGCATTTTCCCATGCTACATTGCGACCCGTCGCGTCAAAGTCAGGGTAGAGCCCTTGCGAGTAGCCGATGGCTTGGGCAGCGACTGAACTGGGATATAACGTGTAGCCCCAGCTCCACACCGTCGGATAAATCGTGTTGAATCGGTAATTGGCCAACTGCTGCAGCGTCTGCTCCACCGCCGCTCGCGAAAACAGCACTGCACTATCAACATTCGTCAACCACACCCCCCGAATTTCCGATGCTCCAGAGCCAGTTGGGGCTGCCGGCGTCGGTCCTTCGCTGCCCGTCCCATTGAAGGGGATGGCCCCCAGTTGTCCCTGGTGAATGCATAAAAGTAATGCCGTTAGTCCTGCAACTGCTAGGTAGCGAAGCTGTTTCATAGCCGATATCGACATCCTCGCTATGAGCTTTCGCCAGGAGGATGTTGGCATCCGGAGAGTGTAAAGTGCAGATGTAGAGTACCCGGCGAGAGCGGCAAAGCCCCACAGAGTGGGAGCGCGGATGCCCGTTGCAAATAGATGCCAAATCAGTTCAGCAACGAAGAATCTTGTTACCCAATACTCCCCAACCAAGCCTTTCAGGCCAGCTAGCGCTGGCGACGCGGCTTCGCCAACGCTATATCCCCATCCACCTGAGTCTACTTACTTCACCCAAGTCCTAGCGCCTGCGGAGCGGCTGCGCCTGCGGGCAGGCTTTGTCAACAGGCCCTGCCATCTTTCTTGCACCGGCAGAGAAGGGGCGATCGCAAGGGCGGTATTCCTCCGCAATGATTTCGGCAAAGCGCTGTAGAATCGAATAACTTAAAAACTGCAATCAGTCAAAGGAGAGATACTCACAAATGTCTCAAGGGCAAGGATTTGGCTTCGGCCTTGGCAAAATGAAAGAACTGGCTGACGCAGTCAAAAAGGCGCAGCAGATTCAAGAAGGCGCTAAGCAACTGCAAGAAGACCTCGAACAGATGGAAATCGAGGGACAAGCTGGGGGCGGTCTGGTCAAGGTATTTCTTACTGGTAACCAAGAACCGCGCCGGGTCGAAATTTCACCCGAGGCCCTGAACGAAGGTGCCGAAGTGCTCTCTGATTTGGTTAGTGCAGCTATGCAGGATGCCTATCAAAAATCTACCGATACGATGCGCGAGCGCATGGAAACCCTGACGGGTGGACTCAATCTGCCGAATTTAGGCTAAATGCGCTAGTCCTAAGTAGATGGGCAATTTAGGGGTTGAACCGCTCCATATCGAGCGATGATGACCGCATGGGAAACTCAATAAGCCGCCGTTTGCGCTTATTTTGCGGCCTTAAAGGGATTACGAATGTGCTGACCTCTCCCGTCTATCCTTAAGCGCAGCTGCTCTGCGCCTGCTTTCAGTACTCTTTGCGCGGTTTCACCAAAGGGATTTTCTTCAAATTTTCTGCTTTCCTGGAGCTAAAGACTGGAAAATGATCTGGCTTGGCTAATGAAGTTTGGATCGGTATCGTTCAAGGGCCGAGTATTGAGGTTGTGACGCAAACGGTTTGGGAAAAGAAATGACT
Source organism: Cyanobacteria bacterium P01_C01_bin.70 (assembly GCA_039026015.1). GTDB lineage: Bacteria > Cyanobacteriota > Cyanobacteriia > Phormidesmidales > Phormidesmidaceae > Halomicronema. Next base: position 2,703 of record JBCCNE010000286.1, read on the forward strand.
ACTCGGCTGTTGTTTGTTTGCTTAGGCAATATTTGCCGATCGCCCTCTGCCGAAAACATCATGAATCACCTGCTGGAGTCGCGGCAGCTCACGCACCAATTTAGCTGTGACTCCGCCGGTACCGCGAGCTATCACATTGGCAGTTCACCGGATCGCCGCATGGCCCAGGCGGCTCGTCAACAGGGCATTGAGCTGGTAGGGCAGGCGCGGCAGTTTCAGGCCAGTGACTTTGAGGCGTTTGACTGGATTTTGGCGATGGATGACGACAACTATCGCGATATTCTGCGGCTCGATCCGGCGGGGCGCTACACCCACAAAGTCCGCAAGATGTGCGACTTTAGCCGCCACCACAGCGACACCGAGGTGCCCGATCCTTACTACGGCGGCGCTGACGGCTTTCGCTATGTGATTGATTTGCTGATGGATGCCTGCGAGGGCTTTTTAGAGGAGTTGCGGCAGGCCGAGGACAAAAAGCCGCAGTAGCTAATGGGAGACAGCAACCCCAAATACGCTGGGTTTTTCTCTGATCTGGTGGCTAAGTCAAAGTAACTAAAGTTATGTTTGAGCCGAGCCCTCGGATCCGCAATTATGCCGACAATCACCCTGCGCGAACAGCAACAGCTTGCCCCTAACCAATTTCAAGTCATCCTACAGTTTGAGGGAGGCGGCAGCTACCCCGTCACGATTACGAATCCCTTTGATGAACAACAGGAAGCGCGACTGGAGTGGTATTTCGAGGGGTGGCTGCGGCGACCGTTTTTGAATACGGTGACGGCGGCCCAGGCTAAAGCCAGCATTACCGACTACGGCCACCAACTATTTTGACCAAATTTTTCAAGACCGCAAGGCTTATGGGGCTTACATAGCGCTACGCCCGCGATTACGAGACGTTGAAATAGCGATCGAAAGCGCCTCACCTAGCTTTCAGGCGCTGCATTGGGAAGCGCTCAAAGACCCTGATTTGCCCCGCCCGCTGGCCCTGGAATGCGTGATGGTGCGGCGACCCCAGCAGGATATGGCAGTGGCCGCGCACCCCAATCCCTCGCCGACGATTAACCTGCTGGTGGTGACCGCGCGACCGGATGAAGAACGGGATGTAAACTATCGCACCATTTCGCGTCCGCTGATTGAGGCGATTCAGCAGGCGCGGGTGCCAATTAATGTAGAGCTGCTACGCCCTGGTACCTACGAAGCACTCGAAAATCATTTAGAGACCAAAAGCCCTGGCTACTATCACATCGTGCATTTTGATGCCCACGGGGGTCTCGCCACCTATGAGCAGATTACCGATGAGCAGCGAACGGCTGACGCGATCCTCTTCAAAGGGCGCTATGGACGCGGCGATATTGAGCCCTACGCGGGCGTCAAGGCCTTTTTATTTTTGGAGGGGGAGACGCCGGGACAGTCAGATCCGGTAGAGGCGCAGGAGTTGGCGAATTTGTTGACGAACCAGGGTATTCCCGTCTGCATTTTGAATGCCTGCCAGTCCGCTAAGCAGGTGCAAGGGACAGCGAGAGAAGCAGGCGTTGCGGAAGGATCTCCCCCAGCACCGCTTGATCCGGGGAGCGCCGCAGGCGGAGAGATCGTCCAACGGGAAACCAGCCTGGGCAGTCGCCTGATGACGGCGGGCATGCAAATGGTAGTGGCGATGGGCTACTCCGTCAGCGTCACGGCGGCGACGGTGCTGATGCAAAAGGTGTACGCTGAGCTGTTTGCCCAGCAGCCCTTGGCGGAGGCGATTCGCTTGGGGCGGCGAGAGCTGCACAATGACAAAACCCGCAAGGGCTGGTTTAACCTGACGGTGGACTTGGAGGACTGGCTGCTGCCCGTGGTGTACGGCAACCAATCAGTGCAGTTTGACCTGCAGGAGATGAAGCCAGAGGAAGAAGAAAAATATTTAGAGGCGCTGGCCAGTCGCTACGAATTTCCAGAGCCGACCTACGGCTTCTTTGGGCGGGATTTGGAAATCCTCAAAATTGAGAAGTCGCTGCTGCGGCACAACGCCCTGCTGCTGCGGGGCATGGGCGGCACGGGCAAAACCACTCTGCTGAACTACCTGCGGGAATGGTGGCAGACGACGCAGTTTGCTAAAGACGTGTTCTATTTTGGCTATGACGAAAAGGCCTACACGCTGGAGCAGATCCTCCATGAAATGGGGCAGCGGGTGTATGACCGCTTTGCGCAAGCCCGGTTCCAGGCGATGAGCCCTTCCGCCCAGGCGATTAAGCTGGCTCAGTTGCTAAACAGCGAACCGTATGTGCTGATGCTGGACAATCTGGAGTCGGTGACGGGGCAGGAGCTGGCGATTCAGAATACCTTGCCGCAGGCGGAGCGGGACAAGCTGAAGGGCTTTTTGCAGCGGCTGGTGGGCGGTAAAACGAAAGTGGTGCTGGGCTCCCGCAGTGGGGAGGACTGGCTGGCCGAGGTGTATCGCGACAACCGCTACGCGCTGCAGGGACTGGATCCACAGTCGCGGACAGAGTTGGCGGAGCAGATCTTAGAGCGGCACGTGGGCAATCGAGATCGCATTGCGGCGCTGCGGGAAAGATACCGACTTTGGGCGGCTGATGACGCTGCTGGCAGGCTACCCGCTGGCGCTGGAGGTGGTGCTGGCGAACCTGGGGCGGCAGCGCCCAGCGGAGATTTTGGCAGTGCTGGATGCGGCAGATGTGAACCTGGACAGCGGCAGTGAGGATAAGACCCAGAGCATTTTGAAATGTGTGGAATATTCCCACAGTAATTTGTCGCCGGAGGCGCAGAAGCTGCTGCTGTGTTTGGCTCCCTTCAAGGGCTTTATTGACCGGGCCGACTTGGCCAACTACTCGAAACAACTGCAGCAGTTAGAGTCGTTCCAAGGCTACCCGTTTGAGAAATTTGATGAGGCGGTGGAAGAAGCGCTCAGTTGGGGACTCGTCTCACCCATGAGTGACGAGATGCCCCGTTTGCTCACCATCCAGCCCGTCTTTCCCTACTTCTTGAAAACCAAGCTGGCAGAACTAAACGAGGAGACCCGCCATGCCCTGGACACCGGATTTAAGAACCATTACCAGGCACTCGCAGAGCTGTATGAGCAGTTAATGGGATCTAAAAGCTCTCAGGAAAGACAATACGGTTTAGCTTTCGTGCAACTAGAGTATGAGAATCTTTTTAGTGCTTTGCAAACGTGTCTGAGATTAAAAGATAGCTTCTATATTTTTGTTTGTCTGGATGAGTACTTCAAGTTGACTTCTGACCCTAGCAGTCGATTGAAGTTGATGGAAAGAGTCTGCAAGGAGCTAGAAAAATATCCAGATCGCTTCTTAGACAGGGTAGACGGTTATCAGTTGCCCTTCGCGTTTCATAGGCTCGCAAGTGCTTGTCTGGCTAAAAAACAATATTCCGATGCTAGATCAGCTTATGAAAAAGCTTTGGATGCTTATGCAAAGCTTGATCAGGTTGATAAAAACCAAAAGCAATCTTGGATTTCTATGACATATCACCAGATGGGCAGGGTGGCGGAGGAGCAGCGACAGTATGAGCAGGCCCAGCAGTACTATCAACAGGCCTTAGATATCAAAATCGAGTTTGGCGATCGCTACGAGCAGGCAGGCACCTATCACCAGATGGGCAGCGTGGCGCAGAAGCAGCGCCAGTATGAGCAGGCCCAGCAGTACTATCAACAGGCCTTAGATATCAAAATCGAGTTTGGCGATCGCTATGAGCAGGCCCGCACCTATCACCAGATGGGCATCGTGGCGCAGGAACAGCGACACTTTGAGCAGGCCCAGCAGTACTATCAACAGGCCTTAGATATCAA
>JBCCNE010000287.1:0-6470 GCA_039026015.1 Cyanobacteria bacterium P01_C01_bin.70
CACTAGCGCCGGCACTAACGGCACCCCGGTGAGGCTAAAGGCGCGAACTTCGGCGATTTTCACTTTGATAAGCTGGCCCTTGAGCTCGTTGATATCTCCCGCAAAGAAGGTCAAGCGGTTGCCACGAGTGCGGCCCATCACTTGAGAGCGATCTTTGGGGTTGACGTCTTCGACCAGCACTTCCTCAATGCGATCGCCGTAGCGCAGCGATCGCTCAGCCGCTTTTTGATTGACCAGATGGTTGAGTCGCTGCAGGCGATCGCTTTTCACCTCTTCGCTCAGCTGGTTTTTCCACAGTGCCGCTGGCGTATTGGGGCGAGGGGAATAGGCCGCCGTATTGAGCTGGTCAAAGCCAACGTCATCTACCAGCTTCAGCGTATTTTGAAACTGCTCTTCCATTTCGCCAGGGAAGCCGACAATGGCATCGGCGCTGATAGCAGCATCAGGCATATAGTTGCGAATCGTGTCAATAATGCGGCGATATTTTTCGTGAGTGTAGCCTCGCGCCATCGCCTTAAGCACGTCGTTATCGCCCGACTGGAATGGCACATGAAAGTGCTCACAGACCTTGGGCAGCTCAAAACAAGCTTTGATCAAGCGCTCGGTAAAGTAGCGGGGGTGGCTGGTGGCAAAGCGAATCCGCTCAATACTGGGAACGTCGTGGACGTAATAAAGCAAGTCAGTCAGCGTATTCTGACGGCGGCCTTCAGGAGTCAGGCCAGGCAGGTCGCGTCCGTAGGCATCAATATTTTGCCCCAGCAGGGTGATTTCCCTGAAACCTTGGCGCCCCAGTTCCTCCATCTCAGCCCGAATCGCTGCGGGCGTACGGGACTGCTCGACGCCACGCACACCCGGGACGACACAATAGGTACAGCGTTCATTGCAGCCGTAAATCACGTTGACCCAGGCGGTAACTGTGCTATCGCGGCGGGGCTTCGTAATGTCTTCCATAATGTGGACGGGTTCAGTCGCCACCACTTGGCTACCGTCCATCACTTGTTCCAGCAGGTCTTGCAGGCGGTTGGCGTGCTGCGGCCCCATCACCAAGTCCAGCTCAGGCACGCGACGCAGTAGGGCTTCCCCTTCTTGTTGAGCCACACAGCCTGCCACAATTAGCGTCAGGTCAGGCTTTTTTTGCTTGCGCTTAGCCTGCCGTCCTAGATAGGAATAGACTTTTTGCTCGGCATTGTCGCGAATGGTGCAGGTGTTATAAAGCACCACGTCAGCCTGGAGCGGATCTTCCTCCCACTGCAGGCCCATCGTCTCCAAAATTCCAGCCATGCGCTCAGAGTCAGCTTTGTTCATCTGACAACCGAAGGTGGTGACGTGATAGCGACGGGGCATAGTAGGCATAGCAGGAAAAGAGATCAGCAAACTGAGTTAGCAGTCTCTAATGGTACTGCGTGCGGCTCTTAGCTGGAAAGTGAGATTAAAGCAATGAAACTATTTCTGGCAGGGGTGCTGCTGGGCATCAATTTGCTTTGCTTGACATTGTTGGGGGCAGCATCTGGCCCGGAGGCCTGGAAAACCTAGGATTTTTCGGGATTATTGGGTTGCTGTGGGTGTTGTCGATCGCGCTGCCGACGATCGCTTTTATCGGTATCGGCCTCTACCTACAAAAAATCGTTAAAAGACATCAGCCGGAGTCTCAGACAGCGCCACCTCGCCGGCACGCTCGCTGGCAAGGGTTGGCGATCGTCACCGTGGCGATAATGTTTGCGACCCACATTTTGATTCAGCTAAATCTGCCGATGCAGACAGCCTTCAGTCTTTCAGAAGCCGATTTCGCCGCTTATGTGAGTGATGCTCAGATCGCCGAGGACAGATTTGACGCTTCTGGCCTTTTTGAACGATTTTGACGCTTCTGGCCTTTTTGAACGATTAGGACTTTATACAGTGAACTACTATGCTACTGACCCTCACGGCGGCACTTACTCCGAGACGAGCAAAGCTGGTCCGTTCCGCATGTCTTATGGGGTTGCCTATCAGCCCAATGAGGAGGGCAGCCCATTTGGCGACGACGGCTACACCATCGAGCCGCTCTATGGTAGCGACTGGTGTCGGTTTCGCAGCGTAGGCGAGCTATAGAATGTGGAGTTCGTCACTAACTAACGACCTTGCATATCAGCCCTGCGATTCTGGAAGTCACCAGTTCTTCGGGAATCTTGGGGAAATAAAGGTAAAACTGTGTATGTAAGAGCGTTTACCTGACGTCAGTCCCCCCACAAGATGAGCAAAAACTGGGCTATCTGCATCGGCATCAACGAATACTACAACCTACAGCCGCTGCAATATGCCGTACAGGACGCCTCCTCGATCCGCGATTTCTTTATGCAAGAAGGGCGATTTGAGCAGGTTTACTGCTTTGCAGAAGGAGCGCCGCCGATTGAGACGCCACGCGGCCTGATGCGCTCAGAGCCTACTTACGCTAATTTATTACGCTTTTTTGATCAGCGGTTTGGCGAAGGGTTTTTGAACGACGGCGACAATTTTTGGTTCTTTTTTGCCGGACATGGAGAGCTGCACGAAGGGCACGACTACCTCATGCCGGTAGATGTTGACCCCAATAACTTAGACAAGACAGCTCTGCGAGTCAGCGACATTACTGCTTACCTGCGTAATTCTGGGGCTGATAATACGGTAATGCTGCTTGATGCCTGCCGCAGCCAAGGCAGAAGAGGTAGCGGTTTAGGCATGGCAGAGCAAAAAGGAATCGTCACCATTTATTCATGCAGCCCTCGCAAATAATCCTATGAAATTGACGAACTCGGTCACGGCTCCTTTACCTGTGCTTTGTTAGAAGGATTGACCCTAAAAGGAGCTAACAACTGCGCCACAGTCGAACGGCTCAATCAGTACCTATGCCATCGCGTTCCTGAACTTAACGAACAACATGGCAAACCATTCCAAATGCCGTTTACTGCAGTGGAGCCGATTTCTAAGAATTACCTGATTTTGCTGCCGCAGCAGGCGACACTGAAAGATGTGCTGAAGTTGAAGACTGAGGCCCAAGCAGCGGAGCTTGAGGGTGAACTAGACCTGGCGGAGCGACTTTGGATTCGAGTGCTAGCAGCTTCACCGGCAGATCGACAAGCAATTGATGCGTTCAAACGAATTGCCCTTAAGCAGGCAAGACAAGTCACCTCACCGGCTCCGGGAAGTGTAGAAACAGCTGCCATTCGTAGCGTAGCAGCACCCACCTCACCTCCAACACAAACGCCGCCCTCGCCTAAACAAGCGGCACCCACTTTTGAGTTTGAAGTGGTAACAGTCAATAACCAAGGGCAAATTTCCCAACAAGAGCAGCGCCGTGCCGCATATCGCTGCGACGACTTAGGTAATGGCGTCTCCCTTGACCTCGTACTGATTCCTGGCGGTAAGTTTACGATGGGTGCTCCAGCAGGTGAAAAGGGTCGTAGCGACTACGAAGGCCCCCAACATGACGTGTCGGTATCGCAGTTTTGGATGGGTAAATATCCAATTACCCAAGCTCAATATCAAGAGTTGAAGGGCGAGAATCCTTCAGGATTTTCTGAAAATGGAGCTGATTGCCCGGTCGAGCGGGTGACCTGGGATGATGCGGCAGCATTTTGTCAAAAAATCTCTAAAAAAACTGGCCGAGAGTATCGCCTGCCCAGCGAAGCGGAATGGGAATACGCCTGTCGAGCTGGCACGACCACTCCATTCTATTTTGGCCCCACCATCACAACCGACCTGGTCAATTACCACGGAAAGTACACCTATGGTTCCGCTCCAGAGGGTCAGTATCGAAAACAGACAACTGAGGTCGGCAATTTTTCTCCGAATGCCTTTGGCCTATATGACATGCATGGGAATGTCTATGAGTGGTGTCTAGACCGCTGGCATGATGGCTACAGTGAACTATTCGAAAATGCACCGACCGATGGCAGCGCCTGGACAACGGGTGGAGCCAGTTCTAGTCGCGTGCTGCGGGGAGGTTCTTGGGGCGATCTTCCGAGGGGCTGCCGCTCTGCCAATCGCATCAGGGGCACGCGCGATGACAGGAACTTTTCCATCGGTTTTCGGGTTGTGTGCGCCTCCTCGTGAGCTCTTGATGGGGAAGAATTCAGGAGCCAGGAGTCAGAATTCAGAATTCAGAAGGAGGACTCGATAAGGCTCGCTTTCTTAACATTGCACAAGGCCTTCTAGAAGAGTGCCGCTATTACTTGATATTGGCAAGAGACTTGAACTATGGAGAAACTATTGGCCTGACTATGCAGCTTGAGGCGGTAAGCAGGCTTTTAGAAGCTTACCGTCGGAGTATTTTGAGAACATAGGAAAAAATGTAGAATTCAGGAGACAAAAATTAGAAGTTGGTGATTAGAGACACATTCTGTCTCCTGAATGCTGACTCCTGACTCCTAGCCCCCAATTCTTTAGTGAAAGCTCCATGACAGACAACAACACGCTCTGGTTCGTCGTCGAGACTGAGGAAGTAGAAGAAACCACCAAAGTCACGGGAGAACGCTCCGGCGAAGATGTTGGCGGCGGCTTTGGTGAGCGAGAACTCGTTGAAACTGTGAAGACCCTGTCGAAGCGCCAGCGAATATCGCTAGATGCTCAAGCATTGAAGACTCAAGTGAGCAGTATGCTGGCCATAATGAATGAGGTCTTTTCGGAAGCTCAAGCTCATACAGATCTGCAGCTCGATGAAGTCACGCTGTCAGTGGAAATTAATGCCGAGGGCAAGATCAGCATCGTGGGGAACGGCGGTAGCCTGCGCAACTCTGGCGGCATGACCCTGAAGTTTACGCGCCCGCAATAAATTCAATAAAATTGGTGTCAGTAAGTTTGTCGGCAAGGGAGTCAGCATCCAGAATTCAGCATCCAGAAGGGTTGTTTAACGCCTAGCTCCTGACTCCTGACCTCTGACTCCTGACTCCTAACTCTTAAATGGGCAGAAACTACGCCATCACGATCGGCATCAATGGATATCGCAATCTGCAACGGCTGAACTATGCCAAGCAGGATGCCGAAGCGGTGCGTCAGCTATTTCTGCAAGATTTGGGATTTGAAGGGGCTTACCTGTTCACCGATGATTCGCCTGACATTCCCCAGGACTATGGCCCGGATCTAGAATCTCGCCCTACTTACACCACCTTAAGACGGTTCTTCCGAACTCGTTTTGATGACATTAAAAAGCCCTGGCTGCGGGATGGTGATAATCTCTGGTTTTTCTTTGCAGGGCACGGTGTTCGGGCCAATAACCGGGATTATTTGATGCCCATGGATGGGGACCGAGGTGACCTGTCGAATTCTGCCATTCCGATTCACTACATCAGCGAACGCCTGCGCCGCAGCGGAGCCGACAATGTGATTTTGCTAATTGATGCCTGCCGTAGCTTTGAGGGCCAGCGGGATGGCTACGGCATCGGCACGGAAAAGCAGCAGGGAGTCATCACCCTCTTTTCCTGTAGCCCGGAAGAATCGTCCTACGAAATTGAGGAACTGCGACAGGGCGCGTTTACCCATGTGCTGCTGGAAAGTTTGCGCCATCAGGGCGAGGGCAACTGTGCCACGGTCGAACGCCTGTATCAGCAGCTCCGCTACACCGTGCCGCAAATTACCCGCCAATACAAACGGATAGCCCAAACCCCTTATGGCGTCATCGAGCCACCCACTAAAAATCACCTGATTTTGCTGCCCCAGAACGCCACCCTGGCGGACATCGTTACCCTGAAAAACGATGCGCTCAGAGCAGAGGTACAGAAGGACTTTAAGCAGGCCAAACAGTATTGGGTACGAGTGTTAGCGGCCTCTCCAGCCGACCCAGAAGCGATCGAAGGCATTGAGCGATTGTCCCGGATGGGCATCACCGGCACCTTGCCGCCAGTCCCACCACCTCAGACTGATTCCCCATCCCAGACTACATCGCGATCGGCTGCTTCGAGTCCGGGGTCTCCATTACCTCGCCCCGTCGCACCTCCACCTCAACCCGTTGCCCAGCATCCGTGCCCTCCATCTCGTCCTCGGTCTTCTTCAACTCCGCAGTTACCCGTCAGTCGTCGTCGCGCCATTCAAATTCTAGGATTAAGCGGGGGTGGCCTCGGAGCGGTGCTGCTTGGGAGATCCCTACTCCAATCCGTTTCCAATAGCGGTTCTGATGTAAGTGCTCCAAATGATGGGGCTGCTCCTGTTGATGTGGATGATGCTCCGGGTGCTCCAAATGATGGGGCTGCTTCCCAATTAACATCGGCAGACTTTAGCCCTGTTGAGATTGAGGTTGTCACTGTTCAGGATGATGGCAATCCGGCGACCCTTGAGACCAAGCAAGTTCAGGTTTTTCAAGAAGCGATCGCAGATATTGCCCTAGGGCGTGTCATCAATTAAGCCAGACGAGCGTAGCGGCTAGATAAATCGCGCCTAAAAAGCTTTCTGCCAGCTTATCGTAGCGCGTCGCAATCGCTCGATATTGCTTGAGTCTGGCGAAAAAGTTCTCAATCAGATGC
>JBCCNE010000288.1:0-6467 GCA_039026015.1 Cyanobacteria bacterium P01_C01_bin.70
CGCATGATGCTCCCAGACCAGAGACACCATGAAGACGTGGCGCTCTTGCCACTGGGTGCGGTTGATCGCCACCAGCCAATAGCCCCATTTCTGCGACTTGAGTTTTCTCAGTCGGCGGCGTTCGGCTCGATTTATCTGCCGTCCAGTTTGCCGTTGACGAATCCAGTACTTCAGCAGCGGAAACCACAGCAGTTTGACACTCAGTTGCGGCAGCGCCAGGAAACGTTGCAAGTTGCGTTTGCGACTCTGGTAGGGAATCGGTTGGGGAAACACACTGGCCAAGGTCGAGAGCTTGACTTGGCGATGAACTTATAACAATAGCAACAGCAGTTGCCAGGTGAGATACGGGGTTTCGCTCAGAGGCGCTCGGAGCGTGGTTTGGTATGATGCAGGCAACATATTTTGTTGGGGAGGCCCGCATGCTTCCCTATTTTTTTGCCTGACTATTTTCTCAAAGCTTTGTCCACGATGGCCCAAAGACCCTTTGTCACCCGCTCAGGATTTTTATGGAGGACACCTCGAACGCAATTCGTCTAATTAGCGCGATCGCCGCCATTATTTTCGGCTCTGGTGGCATTATTGCGCTATTTTATGGCGCCAACGTGGTGGTCAATCGGCTGCCTTACCAGGCGCGATCGCGCATTCTGCCTTGGGTCTATATGGTGCCCGCTCTGGCAGTGCTAAGCGCGTTTCTGATTTTGCCGACCATTCGTACGATCATCATTAGCTTTATGGATCGGCAATCGGCAGCGTTTGTCGGGCTCGATAACTATATATTCGCCTTCACCAATCCCGATATGCTGGTAGCCTTTCGCAACAACGTCTTCTGGCTAGTGTTGGTGACGGGCATCAGCGTTAGTTTGGGGCTAATCATTGCGGTGTTGGTAGATCGGGTCAAATACGAACCGTTGGCCAAGGCGCTGATCTTTATGCCGATGGCGATTTCCTTTGTCGGCGCCAGCGTCATTTGGCGATTCGTCTATGCCTATCAGCCACCAGGTGTTGAGCAAATCGGCTTGCTGAATGCGATCGTCGTGGCTCTGGGCTTCGAACCGATTGGCTGGCTAGTCAACAAAGCCGTTAATAATTTTGCGCTGATTGCCATTATGATTTGGCTGCAGACTGGCTTTGCCATGGTGCTGTTGTCTTCGGCGGTCAAGGGCATTCCCAAGGACGTTATCGAAGCCGCCCGCATCGACGGCGCCAACGAATTGCAGATTTTTTGGCGCATTACTATTCCCATGATCAGCTCAACCATTGTGGTCGTTTCCACCACGATTATCGTGCTGGTGCTTAAGGTCTTCGATATTGTGTTTGTGATGACGGGCGGCAACCTCGATACGGATGTCATTGCTAGCCGCATGATTAAGGAGATGTTTAATTTCCGCAATTTTGGCCGAGGCAGCGCGATCGCCGTCATCCTGCTGCTAGCAGTGATTCCCGTTATGGTGGTCAACATTCGCCGTTTTCAACAGCAGGAGGCCAATCGATGACAACCCTGCCCAAACAGCGCTCGCCCCAGTCTCGCACCGTAACCGATCGCGTCGAAAAATGGCTGACAGCGGCTCCCGTACATGCCGTCGTGATTGCGATCGCCGCCATCTGGACACTGCCTACCGCAGGCTTGCTGATCAGTTCCTTTCGCCAACCGGACGCCTTGTTAGAAACTGGCTGGTGGACGGTCTTCACGCCACCGCTAGAACTCGGTCAATTTCACTGGGGCAACTACGTCGACGTGCTGAGCGGTCAAGGCATGGGGCAGGCGTTTTTGAATAGCTTAATTATCTCGATTCCCGCGACGGTGATGCCGATCGCGATCGCCACCTTCGCCGCCTATGCCCTCGCCTGGATGCAGTTTCCCGGACGGCAAATGCTTTTTATCGTGATTGTGGGGCTGCTGGTGGTGCCTTTGCAAATGACCCTGATTCCCGTCCTCCGCGCTTACAACAGCCTGGGACTGGCCGGTACGTTTCTGGGAGTTTGGCTAGCCCACACGGGGTACGGCATGCCCCTGGGCATTTACCTGCTGCGGAACTATATCGGCACCCTACCCCGCGACCTGATTGAAGCCGCTGCGGTGGATGGCGCGTCCCACCTGAAAATTTTCACCCGCATTGTGGTGCCCTTGTCCACCCCTGCGATCGCCTCCTTTGCCGTTTTCCAGTTCCTCTGGGTGTGGAATGACCTGCTGGTGGCGCTGGTCTATTTGGGCGGCAACCAAACCGTCGCGCCGGTCACCCTAGTGCTGCGAAATTTGGTGGGCGATCGCGGTCAAGACTGGCACTTACTCACTGCAGGAGCCTTTATTTCCATGATTGTGCCGCTGCTGGTGTTTTTTGCTCTACAGCGATACTTTGTTCGGGGATTGTTGGCCGGTTCAGTCAAAGGATAATGACTACCTTACGCTCTCAGATCTTAGGCAAACGCCTGCTGCCGACAATGCTTTCGTATCTGGCAAGTCTTCCCAAGAGAAGAGCTGTCGCCGTGGAATTCGATGCGATCGCTGATTGCCCCCTGCCCCACGATGAAGCCACCAGACCGGTCTTCCGCAAGGTCCAGGATGGCGGTTTTTCATGGTCATTACGCGGCTGGGGGCAATCGAAATTTTCCCCAGTCGCCCCTTCATCAGTTCACCGAAACCTTCCTTTAAATCAACAAAACCTGACCACTGCAGCGCTCGCCCTGGTGCATTGTGCACATGCGATAGGGCGCGACCCTGTACATTTTTCCCTTTGCTACCCCCAAAGCTGGCATAAGCCAAAGGCCAGAAAAGCGCTTCCCAAGGGCACCGTCAAGTTATCAATCCCCCACCGCGAAAAGGATTCTAAAAATGTCGCGGCGAGAGCAGTAAGGAGCGCGATCGCGCCGACAATGGGCGTAAATCCCTGTACGCTACCCAGCACTAACAGACCGACGGTAAAACTTACCAACGCCATGGCGCTGGTGCCTTCCCAGCTTTTGGTCATGTCCCACACCCGATATGGATGTCGCCCCCAAGTCTGCCCTACTAGCGCCGCCATGCCGTCTCCCCACGTCATGATGAGAATGCCGAGCACCGTGAATTCGGCCTGTCCACTTGCCCAAAAAGCGGCCGTGAGCAAGCCGATGCTCACGGCATAAAAAAACGTGCCGAGGCTGGAACGTCCTACGCTATTAATGCCAGGAAGAATCGGTAACCAGTAGGATGATAGGGCCACCAAGCTGAATACAACTGAGGCGGCGATGCCCATCCATCCAGGCGTTTGCAGCCACCAGGCCAACAAAATAACGTGACCAGCCCCAATATGGACAATCTTGCGGGTAATTTCAGCCGGAACCGTTTTAGTCAGATACAAGCTTTCGGAAATGAGCCCCACAATCACCAGCCAAGCCCCAACGACTGCCCCCTGCACCACGGGCAGAGGCCATTGTGTCAGCTCTAGCAAGGTATCCAGCAAGAAAGTGCCTCAGCATCGTGAAAATACTTTATCGTCTTTTAAGCGCAATCGATTCGTGATAAGGCTGCGATGGCAGCAATGCTGGCGACAGTCCCCAGCCAATGTCGTCCTGTGGGGCCGCCCAATATTTCGATGGAATAAGGGGCGATCGCCTGGCTCATTTTCGTTTCCGCCAGTTTCGGGCTCATGATTGTCACCGTCACCAGCTTTAAGGGCGGCGTGGGCAAAACCACCACCGCTATTCACCTGGCGACATTTTTACAGGGGCAGGCTGAAACCCTCTTGATCGACGCCGATCCTAACCGTTCAGCGCTGGGCTGGGCCAGCCGGGGTGAGTTGCCGTTCCCGGTTATTGATGAATGGCACCCTGAGGCCCTGAGTAACCGCTATCGCCATACCGTCATCGATACCCAAGCCCGACCTACCCAAAACGATTTAGCCACCCTAGCCGCCCACTGCGATCTGCTCGTCGTCCCGACCACTGCCGATATCTTGGCGTTAGAAGCCCTAGTACTGATTGTAAATACCCTGAAAACGCTGCCGGCTGTGCGCTATCGCGTCTTGCTTACCGCCATGCCGCCCAAACCCACCAAAGCTGAAATTGAAGTGCGATCGCTGCTAGCCGAGACTCACATTCCCATTTTCAAGCAGGGCATTCGACGCTACAGCGTCTATCAAAAAGCTGCCCGCGCCGGAGTCCCCGTTTACGACGCTAAGGATGTCAAAGCCGAAGCCGCTTGGCAGGACTACGAAGCCGTCGGCTATGAACTCTTGAGCGAGTTTGAGCCGTCTATTTAAATCCTGTCGCAATTGGTTACGGAGTTTCTAGTACAAAAGGGAATGCAGAATTCAGAGTGCGGAATTCGGAATTCGGAATGGGTTCTTGGTTTTTGGTTCTTGATGACCTGCTCCATCACCCCATCACCCAGCCACCCTGCCACATCACTCGCTCGCCCACCCACCCATCCACCCTTCATCCCCCCAACAACGCCCCCAAGCCCCTAAGCATAAAGCTCGAACTGATGCTGCGTCAGAAAGTCTTGGTTCAAAGGCTCCGCTTTGCCCTGAGTGCGTTGGAACAGCATGGCAAACGCCCCGGCGCCAAGCCCCGACTGCGGCCACAGCCGATAGCAAGGAAACGACGCCAGATGCGACTGATAGGAACTCATGCCGGCCACCACTACTCCCTCAAACTCGGGAAAGCGCTGCAGTAGCCAACGGCCAACCTGTTCATTTTCCTCGGGGGCATAGGTACAGGTGACATACAGCAAATATCCCCCGCGCTGAACTAGTTGGGAGGCATGGGCCAAAATGCGTTTTTGCCGGTTGGCGTTGCGATTAAGCGTTACTTTATGAAAACACCCTGGGACATCTAATCCTTTTGCAAGCAGCGACTGACCGCTACAGGGAGCATCGACTAGGACTAATTGAGCCGAATTGGGTAGATATTGGGCAAGCACAGCGGGATCTTCATTCAGCACGATCGCATCCATGGCCCCACATCGCTTCAGATTGGCAATCAAAATCTTGACCCGCTTGCGGATCGCTTCGTTACACAGCAGCCGCTGGGGATGCATCGTGGCCCAGGTGAATAAACTTTTGCCGCCGGGAGCAGCACACAGGTCAATCGCGACTTCGGTCAGTTCGGCAATAGCACTCATCAACGAAGCTGCAAAAATAGACGAGAAATCCAGACAGTAGAAATAGCCCTGATTATGCAGAGGATGCTGACCGGGGCGCATATCAACAGCCAGCCGATCCACTTGAGGAGGCTGCCACGGTAGCGGTGACAAGGTTGGCCAGTCTAGGTCAGTGGGTCGGGGCTGAGTCCACAGAATTGTGGGAGCAAAGGTCGGTGGTGTTGTCAATGCCTGGACAAAAGCTGCGCGATCGCTCTCGGCTTCAAATAGCTTCTGAGCTAACTTAATCAGTTGTTTTGGCGGTTCTTTCATGAAGCAGGAGTCACCGACCTGTAGAAACTTCAACATACCGTCGATGATTCAGCCTTAGTTTATGCCATATTGACGCTTCATCCGATTACTCCTGCCGTCACGCATGTCTTTAAGCAAGTGCTTCTGCGAGCTCTGCGCGATTCGCCCTCAGCCTTCGGCTCAACATATGCTCGAGAAGTCCAATTCACCGATGACGAATGGCAACAGCGGGCAACTTGGTCTATCAGCGACAATGTCATCGGTGAATTGGCGATTGATCAACAGCAGGCACAAGGGATCGTTGCCGGTTTAATTGACTCTGAAAATCCGGCGACAGCTCATTTAGTGTCCATGTGGGTCGCTCCTGAATATCGCAAAACTGGTGTGAGCACTCGATTGGTGACGGCAATCGCTGACTGGGCAACTTCTAAGCAAATCCAAGCCCTACGTTTAATGGTGACCTCTAACAACGAGGTGGCTATCCAGTTTTATCAGCGCTTGGGCTTTGTCAAAACTGGACGGACAAAGGCTTATCCCAACGATCCTGCGCTAGTCGAATATGAAATGGTGCACCAGCTTACACCTCAATAGGATGTAGAGCTCTTTCAAGAACAGACTCAAACCCCTTCCACACACCAAATTTTTTGGGAAACGGTTTTCTTAAATGCCGTATTGCTTCAGCAAAGGCTGGAAAATCTCCCAGCATTGGGGAGGTGGCGAGCAAGATTTATGCAAGAAGTTCAAATATTAGGAGTTAGCCTATTCAATGCTAATGCCGCCGACGGTTTCGGCGGATCGCGGTCGCGCCACTGTGGAGCGTTCAATTTTGCGCTTTGCCTCATGGTGCTTTTGGAAATAGTTTTGCCAATCCTGGGGGGCATCCATCGTTTCACCGCCGTGCTGGGTCAGGCGTTTGCGAACTTGGCACAGCACCGGTGTATTCACACAGGCCCCGGAAATAATTACCTGTCCCTTGGTTAGGGCTGGCAGTTCCTTCAGCAGGTCGCGCCCCGCTGCTTCCACACCATATTTCAGACTTTCCTGGTCAACCGGATTCACAATCCGCATCAAAAACTGGCTCATACACTGCGACAGCACG
>JBCCNE010000289.1:0-6448 GCA_039026015.1 Cyanobacteria bacterium P01_C01_bin.70
AAAATAGCATTCCTTAAACCGTCTAAATCGATGACTGATGGCAAGAAGCCAATGCCAATGCTGTTGTCAGACGGATGATATTTTTCAAATACTTTTATGTTGAGATAGCGAAAGGTTGGTGCAGGAAGCTATCGTCAAAGGCTTTCTAGTAGTGGAAAATAGCAGGCAAGGAAGCTGGCTTGAGCGCCCTTTATTTCCAGGAAGCACATTGATTAGTGTATTGTTGGCTACACAATGAATCTACGGGAATTCCGTAAACGGCGGCAGTATCTTTACTGAGTCTAAGACAATATTAAAGTTTTGATGAACATCGTTTCAGGATATACACGTAGATCATAGGTAGCGAATATTCTGTATTTACCTAGAGGAGCAATCAGCGGAGTCTATTTATCGGTGGTTAATATACAAAATCGTGCTGTGGCATCTGTCGGGATGGTGACTCCCGAGGCAGCACCTCAGAATGAAGCTATTTTCTATACACTTAAAAGCACCAGCCTGGAGCATCCTGCTGTTAACAGTATTTTGAAGCGGATCTTTGACATTGTTGGTGCGATCGCAGGACTTTTAATCACGGCAGTCCTGTTTATTCCAATCGCGATCGCGATTCAAATTGATAATCCAGGTCCTATTTTTTATAGCCAGGTTCGCTGTGGACACCACGGTAAAACCTTTAGAATTTGGAAGTTTCGCTCGATGGTGGCAAACGCAGATGCCCTCAAGCATCTTGTCAAAAACGAAGCTCAAGGACTAGTCTTTAAGAACAAAAATGACCCTCGAATTACGCGGCTAGGAGCTTTTCTAAGAAAAACGAGTCTGGATGAGTTTCCTCAGTTCTGGAATGTGCTGATGGGCGATATGAGCCTAGTCGGTACTCGACCCCCTACAGTTGACGAGGTCATGGGGTACGAACCGCACCATTGGCAGCGCTTAAATGTGAAGCCAGGAATTACTGGTGAGTGGCAGGTGAGAGGCAGATCCTCAGTAAGCGATTTTGAGGACATCGTCAAAATGGATCTGATCTATCAGTCTAAATGGTCTATTGCTTATGACCTGCAGTTGCTCGTCGAAACCATTTTGGCAGTGCTTCATCGCAAAGGCGCCTATTAATTCCAGGCCTAGCAAATTTTGGCGCTGACTATCCCCACAGGTTTGGTTACGATTAACCTTCTTCTGTCACTTTAGGAAAAGGAAAATTGAACCCTGTATTTCCTCGTTCTAGGGAATCCATAATGCTGCCATTTCAGTAACGGGATTTGGGGCTTCTAGATTATCTCTCCCCAGAGTGATTAAAGAGGGTTTAGTCAGGAGTTTACCGTTGAGTATCAACAGCTTTATAAACTCTTGAATTTCAAGTCGTAGTTAAGGAGATCGAGCACAACTTTACTGGCGATCTCCTTTTTGAGCTTAGTGGTAGCTTTCCGATGTCAGCAGGCGCTTGAGAAATTCTTGTAAATGCTGGTTGGCTTTGGGATAATCGCATTCAACTTTGTCAGTAGACATCGTGGCTAGCACGGCCAACCAGTCAGTATCCAGCATGGGATGGATAGCGCAGTCAGCGCAAATGATGTCAGGCCCATTACGCACATCGAGAAACTTAACTGAATTTGTCGTGTCTAACGCAAATTGCAGTGAAATTGGGCGCACCCAGCAGATATGCCGGTCTTCTACACGCTGCACAAGCTCACCATAAAGACGAGCCTCTTTACATTCCAGATAAATGATTTGATAGACAGCTATGCTCATTGCGAATGCGCCTAGATGCTCTAGTACGAGTCTACATAAGTTTGAGGAAACTCGGTTGAACAGGTTGCTAACGCTTCAGGAAGCAACGGAGATTTTTTTTAAGCCAAGAACTGCTTTGTCACCTTTAGAAATCTCAACTAGGATCTAGAATGTTTATGCCGCTAGCCTAAATGAGTGTTGGAGGTATAGGGTGTGAATTGCAGGTTCGATATTAGCGCCTTAGTAGACCTGGCGACTAATATTGCTGACGATTCAGATTAGTTCATACTTATCAAGCATTAGAGGCGCTTATGGTGGCTGTCGAAACGATTAAAAGTCGCTCTACATCCACGGTTCGAAAACCCGCTCCACGTTATCGAGTACTGTTGCACAATGACGATTTCAACTCTATGGAGTATGTAGTTGAGTCGTTAATGAAAGTGGTACCGAGTTTGTCGATGCCTCAAGCAGTCAACATCATGATGCAGGCCCACGTTTCAGAAGTAGCAGTAGTCATTATTTGTGCCCAAGAGCATGCTGAGTTTTACTGCGAAGGGTTGAAGGGCAAAGGTTTGACGAGTTCAATTGAGCCTGAAGAGTAGGTCTGAGATCAAGATTGAAACAGGTTTGCCGATTACTGCGACGCTGCCCTGCTGGTGTCAGGGTTCTTGCGTTGCTTTTGGGAGTAGTGCTGATGTCGGTGCCGCTGTCAGTACCGCTATATATTTGGGAATATGCGGCAACCAATGGACGAACTGTAATCTGGGCCCCGATTTCGGTATTTGGCGTGTTCGTGTTGTGCCTGCCGGGGTGGATGCGTCGCGTTCATCACTGTTTGCAGCCTGGGCAGATCCTGGGGCTCAGCGGCAGCCAAGCATGGTGGCGTGGTTGGAGCGTAGCGTTTGTGGCAGGAGTACTGGGCGTGACTTTGCTCTATGGCCTGCAGCTTTTACTTGGATGGGGAGCTTGGGGGCTTCCAGACTCTATAAGTCGCCGTTTCTTATTTGAGGGCCTGTTGGTCGGTTTGGGTGTCGGGCTGGCTGAAGAGCTAATTTTTCGCGGCTGGCTGCTCTATGAACTAGAACAAGATTATTCGATCGCGCTTGCGCTCTGGATTAACGCCATCGTGTTTGCAATCGCCCATTTCCTACGCCCACTAGAGGATATTTTGGCAACTTGGCCGCAGTTCATTGGTTTGGTGCTCTTGGGCTTAGCGTTGGTCTGGGCGCGCCGCATTCCTGTGAGAAAACATCGATCGGAAAGAACAGTGATGACCCTGGGTCCTGCCGCCGGACTGCATGGCGGCTTAGTGTTTGCCTATTACCAAGTCGATACCAACGACCTGATTATTTCGACCTATCAAGTGCCAGAGTGGGTTACCGGAATTGGCGGCAATCCGTTAGCGGGACTGCTTGGGCTAGGATTTTTGGGGATGATCGGCGGCATCACCTATGGCTTGAGCCATCGTTCCGCTCAAAATACGACAGGTCGCTGATCAGCGATGGATGCCGAGCGGCTGCACCTGCTTGGCAATGAGCGCCAACCACAATCTACTTAATCAAAAGCCTGGAGTCTCACTCGTTTACTTCATCAGAAAGCGTTCCGAGTTCGCGGTTGAGCGCTTCTAGCTCATTGAGAATGTCGTCGCCGTCAACTTGCGGTTGTTGATTGAGCGTCTGCACTAGGCCATCCAAGCAGGCTTCCATCGCCGCCGCAAACTCGTAGCGGGTAACCAGTTCTTCACCGCGAAAGGTGCCATCAGGATAGCCTGCCAAACAGCCATATTCTGCCGCCAGATTATTCACCGCTGTATAAGCCCAGTGATTAACGGAAACATCGGTAAAATCGCCGGGAGGAAATAGTTGACTCAGAGTTTGGCCACTATTGGCTGGCGACACCGGCAGAGAAGAAGATGTCATTGGCGGCAAGGAGAGTTCTACCATTGCCTGGGTAGGCGTCACAGGGGTGTCGGCGATCGCAACCGCAGCGTTTACCCCAGCGCCGCATATTGTCAGTCCAACCGCAACTAGCATTCTTTGCATGGATGTACCTTAAGACATGAGGGGAACTGTGGCTTTAGCTTAGCGAAACCTACCGACCAATTTTGCCATTATCTCGTAACAGTGGGAATGACATCAACATGAGTGATAATATCTGAAATCTTGTATCGGTTATGGATATCCTGCATGCGCCTACTTTTTAAGTATGCCGACTAGCGCAGCCATGCCGAAAAGGCTTGAGGACTTTAAGCTCCCAATGCTGAGGAATTGCGACTTCCAGCCTCCCCTAGCGGAGGCAATGGGGATAAGGCGGACGGCATCAGTTCAACTGTGAGCTGTGGAAATATGCGCTGAGTTGAGCAAATAATAGCGCTACGGTTATGGGAGAGTTTGTTATGGGCGAAACGTTTCGGGTGTCAGTTCCGGCAACGACGGCCAACATTGGACCAGGGTTTGACTGTCTGGGAGCCGCGCTAACCCGTTACAACGTCTTTACTTTTATGCCGCTGTCAGGTGGCATAAAGCTGGTTATTGAAGTTTCTGGCCCTGATTGCGATCGCGTTACTACTGACGCCACTAATCTGGCCTATGTGGCCTTTCAGGAATTTTTTCAGCGCCTGGGAAAACCGGTGCCCGCGGTGCATCTGCACATTGAGCTGGATGTGCCGCTGGCGCGAGGCATGGGCAGTTCATCAACGGCAATCGTCGGGGGCATTTTAGGGGCCAATGCGATCGCCGGTGAACCACTGGATACGGCAGCTCTAGCACGGCTTGCTACGGAGATTGAAGGTCATCCCGACAATGTCGTTCCAGCTTTGTTGGGGGGGTGTCGGCTGGCCGCGGTAGACGATTGCGGTGTACCGATCATTTGTCCCGTAACTTGGCACTCAGACATTGTCCCCATTTTGACGGTCCCGGCGTTTGAGGTTTCTACGGCCAAAGCACGGGAGGTTTTGCCTCAGCAATATTCCCGCGCAGATGCGGTGTACACCATTGGTCATTTAGGATTGCTGCTGCAGGGGTTGGCAACGGGCAACGGTGACTGGCTGCGCACGGCGATGGGGGATCGCATTCACGAGCCTTACCGCAAAGCTTTGATTCCCGGCTATGATGCCGTAGTAGAGGCGGCGCGGACTGCTGGAGCCTATGGGGTGACTATCAGCGGTGCCGGGCCAACGTTACTAGCATTAGGCAGCCCTGATCGAGCCGAGGCGATCGCTCAGGCAATGCTTCGAACCTGGCAGCAAAGCGGCATTGAAGTGGTAGCAGCTCAACCGTTAGCCATTGACACTACAGGCTCTACCATTGTCCTGGTCAGCTGACATCAGGGTGATTTGGACGCTCTTCAAAAACATGAGAATCTATTGAGAGTCTATATTGACAGTGCTTTTGGTGCAGCATCATGGCATCGCAATGGGAACGGTTGTTGAAAAATGTGGGTCGGTGGGTGGGCTCTTTTGCCAGCTTTTCTCCGCAGGGGGAATTGCTGTCCGATACGCCGACGGTGGTTGAGTTAAAGCCCCTTGATCGCGGCAATCTAATGCGGCAGACCATCACCAAGCATCCGCCCAATGAAGCGCCCCAGGAAACAGTTTTGCAGTATCGCACCCTGGCGAAGAGCTTGCTGTTTTTAGAAAATGGCGCCTTTTCTCAGGGGTCAATCCAATGGGGGCCATTTTCAGAGTTTGGCGCTGAACTGGGGCTGATTGCGGGGCATCACCGCCTGCGCCTGGTGCAGCTGTTCGATAAAAGTCAACAACTGCATCGGCTGACGCTGATTCGCGAGCACTTGGCAGATCACTCCGCGTCAGAGCGTCCTTCGTTAACGGTGGATGACCTGCTGGGCGCGTGGACAGGGGAGGCGACCACGGTCTATCCCGATCTGCGACCCGATGACCGTTATGGTAGTCGGCTGGAGATTTCCCGCCAGGGCGACACCCTAAAGCAAGCGCTGCACCTGGGAGAAGGCTCGCCACCCATCCAGTCGCAGGGCACGGTCAACGGCAATCAGATTTTGTTCACCAGTGGTAATCAGACGGTGCAGGTGCTGCTGCTGCCGGATGGCGTATCGTCCACTTGTCCAATCGCGATCGCCCCCCGTCATCCCCTCTTTCTGGAGATGGGCTGGCTACTGTCGCCAGGCCACCGTCAGCGGTTGATTCGGCAATATTCGGCCCAGGGTGCTTGGGTGAGTCTGACATTAGTGGATGAGGTAAAAGTCGCTGAGTAAGTGGGTATGAGGGTAATGGATTAGGTAATAATTGGGGATTTTGGATTCTCGCTCTGCTTCATACGAGCAAAGCCCTGAGCACTTTGCTTTTCGTTCTTAATTTTCGGCATTTGGCACTCTGCACTTATCATCTAAAGCGCTTTGCGGAAGCAGCGAATCAGTCCCATATCTTCAAATCCTAAGGCAAGGGGAGCCTGCTGACTGACATAATTGTCGCCTCAGCGTCAGAGGCGAATTCTGTGCAGCCCTGCGATCGCCCCCAATTAGCGGCGGCTTCTACCAATGCTCGCCCGCCCCCTTGCGCCCGACACTCGGGCACCACATACCAGCCTTCTAATAAGCTACCGGCTGAGCGTCACAGCCCAACTCAGCCTCCCGGTAGCCATAATGGCTGACCCACTGACGACGGACCGCGGCCGCACTCAAGCGGGTGTACAATCGCTGACTCTTCAGCGTCGGGGCCGCTTGCGTATGGGGCGCGGCAATGGCGCGGATA
>JBCCNE010000290.1:0-6439 GCA_039026015.1 Cyanobacteria bacterium P01_C01_bin.70
GTTTGATTCCTTCACTGGCTTGACGATAGCGAGATTCTAATTCTTCAACGGTAAGATGAGGCTCAATTTGCAGGCGTCTGGACATCACTAATCACTGGCAACCCTTATTCAAGTATGCCTCTATATCCGGACTCCATATTATACAGATTCTCCAAGCTCTGACTACACATCCTGTTCCCCGGCCCCCTTGCTCCCAAAGCTCTCCATTCCGATCTGTAGTGCTATTCCGGAGAAATGGTATTAACCGGGGCAAAATCCACCAGGAGATTTCACTCCTGCTCGGTTCCATAAAGCCGATGAGCCACAGCCACGCATATTTCAATTCACGAAAGCGATGGATGTCTTGCCGAGGGGCACCTACCACACCGTCATGATTGACCGGATGCAGGCCCAAGCGGTGTACCCTGCGGAAAGGCTACGCCTACATCTTGGGCTTAAACCTAAAGCATGGTCTTGGGATAAGTTGCCTGCAAGTCGGCGACGATGGTCAAGAGTTGTTGTTCCATGCAGTTTGCGCCGCCAGACTACTCTCAACCTGAACGGGACGAGGCCGGCACTCAGGCAACTCCAGGCTTTTGAAATATTTCCAACCGCATTGAGGACGAATCGGATGTCCTAAAAACGCTACTTATCCACCGCACTACTTTTGAACCATCTCACAAGTCCGCCATCTGCAGGTGGATTGTCTAGCAGCAGCCGAACATCCGGTGTCCAAAGGGGGCGCGCCTGAGAACAATCACGACCATATCCAACGCATACAGCTACTTCAACCTGACAAAGAGAAGTAATCTGCATCTCGATTGACATGCATACGAGCAGTTTTTAGATAGTTGCCTACAAAGGCTTTGCTAGTCAGCCCAAAATCTGTAATTGCTAGAATGACCAACGTTTTATCACCCGTATTTTCAACCTGATGAACGGCCCAGCGGGGAATAAAAACTATATCATCGACCTCAACGTCATATTGGTTTTTATCAACCCGAATAGTTCCCTGGCCTGCCTTAATCAGAAAGATAGCTTCATGTGCATGGTGATGCCGCTCATTTGTCTTATACGGAGCAATGCGCACCACACGAGCGTCAAGAACTTCTGTAGAAAAAGCAATCCTTTCAACGGTGAAATCAATCTTTTGTTTACTCCCATCACTTTGATTTTGATACAGAAACTCACCTGATTTCTGCGCTTCGTATTTAAGTCCTTTTTGTGAATTGGCCAGGGATTTTCGTGTCTGAATATTTTCTAGAGTGGGGTGAATTCGCTTCATTTGAAGCTGCTGATAGAGATGTTCAAAAAACTGAGTTCTTAAGTCCAACGCGAATGTCAACGAACGACGACACGTTTCAAACCAATCCGGGTTATCTGCGTAAGATAACATGATTTGCTCTAGCGTTATGGCATGATCGTCGTCACAAGCGATATGAAGATAGAAAAACGTTAGATGTTCATCTGAGACTCCAGCTTTTTTCAAGCCTTTGATAAATATCTCATACATCCGGGAGACGATACCTTCTGTTCCCAATGAAAGAAAGGCTGAACTTTCATAAGCTGATGACCTTAAGCAGAAAGATAAAATCTCACTAACAAAGATCTGGGTGGGCGGCGCAGGCACCAAATCTTCTAAAATAATCCCTAAGCCCTGATTCAGAAAGCGACGAAAGAGTTCTGCATGTCGTTTATCCAGATCAGCCTCACCACTCTCTTCCCAAAGATTTTCCACCAGCTGAGCCCGATGCATATCATTGTCGCTATTGGCCATAAAACCGGCTAAACAGCGCGTGAAGCTACGGCTATAAAATGAGTATTGCCCAAAGATAAACTGTAAGTCAGCCAACCCTAGACTGCCTGATTTAAAGGCTTTGAAGAGAGAATTTTTCCAAAGCGGATGACCACTTTGCAATTTTCTTAACTGTGAGAGCTGGTGCTTAGTTTGAGTATTGATGCATGATATTTTATCAGGCTTTATATCTTCGGCAGATGCAGAGAAAACTGCCTGTAAATCCATAGATTTCACTACAGTCTGATTGAAATTTTTCATTGTTTCAGTACCCTTTCCTAACTCGTTTCCTTGGTTAAATTTATCCGCCATCAACTTTCCCAGAAAAAATATATGCTTCTAGAAGACTGATTAAGTTAATTGAGAACGTCAAAAACCTTCGGTTTAGACTTCTATTTCTTATTTGAGGTATTGAACAAACTCAATCTCTTGAAGAGACTCCTCAGAAATAGATTTAACGCGCCTCAGCGGAATAACAACAAAGGCAACTCAGAAAAAGTCCACTAAAAATCTGCAAGCAAAATCGTTTTTTACAAAATTTTATGTTTGAGAGGCTTGAGTTTTATACCTCTCCAAAATCGATTCCAGCTCACTTGGGATGGCCCTGATTGCTCAGAGCTGTCGAGTGAAAGAATGAGCTTTTCTGCGATCACTCTGTCGTGTTTCTTGCCTTCATAGGTGTCACTCAAATAGCGCACCTTCCCTCACGGTCATGGATAGCCAGGTGGTTGACGCTATGGGCTTGCGGCTTGCCGCTGTCATACCCCTGGCGGTCAGTTTTGTCCCTGGGGCGATTGATCCGGCATTCGGTGTCATCGATGAGAAACTCCAAGCTCGGACGTGAGCTGAGATTTTCTTTCCGGTTCGCGGAGGCTCTCCGGTAGTTGCTATTCAGACCCTTATGCCGGGTTCAATACTGGGGTGATACCATTTCTCTGGAATAGCACTACAGATCGGAATGGAGAGCTTTGGGAGCAAGGGGGCGGGGAACAGGATGTGTAGGGAGAGTTTGGAGAATCTGTATGAGTCGATAAATCCATACCGCGAAAATGTCGAGTGTCATCCACGCAACATCGAATCTGGCGTATTTTCAGAGTACCGACGGCAAAATTTTACCGACTTGTTATCCCAGGAGCGGTGGCAACGCTATTCCCAAGTGCTGAGGTTTTGTAGCCAGGTTTGGGCGAACGCTACCCACTGCTCACGGCGACGTTCAAAGTCGGCGGCAATACAGATCAATGCAGTGCCGACGAGAATCCCCACAATCCATTTCATAAATGGGTAGGTCGGATTGAGCAAGACCAACTGATTGACCGCATTCACTACAAACACGATTGTGCCGACGTAAAGAAAGGCGCGGATACGTAGCAAGAGTCCAGCGGCGATCGCCCCCAGCGCCATCAGACCTACTGGCAGCCCCGTCCATCCATCAGTCACCAGGGCCGTTAATAGAACGAGGCCCGTGGCAAGCAGCCGTAGCCCATGGCGGGCATTTTTCTGACCAGTTTGGCGCACAAAGGGATCAACCTGGGCCCCGTAAAGCAAGGCCAGACCTACCGGCAAAACTGCAATGACCGCATCTTGCAGATTGAATTGAGCCCACCAAGTCCAAACTGCCCAGGTGATGCAGCCGACTGAGAGGTAAGACAGGCGCACCTGCCGCTGCCGCCAAGCCAGCCAGCCATAAAAGCCGGCGAGAATCCACAGGGTCGGAATATGGGAAATAGACGCAGTGAACAGGATGGTGGCGAGGGGAACCGCGATCGCCATCACCCGCCAGGGGTTTGGCGGCCATTTGGGTTCAATTTGAGGTGCTGAGTAAATCGGCACGGCGATCACGCAAGCCACCGCCCCCCACCAGTTATCCAAAATCTGGAGGGCCGGAACGGTAAATCGTAAAATCACGAACCAGCCGATTAGTTCAGTCAGCCCACTATAAATCCACGCGGCTTGCAGCGCCTCAGTTTGGCGTCTACGACCCTGGTGCAGGGCATAGCCAATAAGGACCGCAGTCATCAACAACCCCGCCCAGGTCAGTGTCGATGGCATCCCGAAGACCGATAAACCGGTTGTGACTAAGAGCATCAATAGACTGCCAACCAGCCAATGGGCATGGGCTGCCCAGCGGCTTTCTACCTTGGAAAGGGGGAAATAAGGCTCGAATCGAACTGTAAGTTGCTGATAGGCCACCATCATAACAACGCTGACCCCTGCCAGCACAATCATGCCATCGAGGGGATTGCCCCCGGACGCCTGCGAGAGCTGATATAGCACTAGCTCATAACTGCCAACAGAGAACCCTAGCAGAGCTAACCACCGCAACTGGGGAAGCTGAATTTGGCGACTAATGGCAAGTAAAAGGAGGGCTGCCCCGATGACGAGTCCGCCGGTCCACGCCGTCCAGGTCGTACTGCGAAGACAAAGGGCAAGTACGATATAGGCCAGTGTGAGATGACCCAGCGGGCGTTGCCGAGAGGCGTAAGCCTGGGGCAAACGAGTCGCCATGACAACGGCGATCGCTCCTAATCCTAAGGTCGGGAGGGCTAACGCCAGAGGGGTTGGAGTCTGCCAAGTCAAGGTCTGAGCGACGAGCACCTCGACGCCCCAGCCAGCCAGATAGATGCCGACGGGCTCTGCAGCCCCCCAGTAGCGCCACGCCAAGACCACCAGCAGGGCAACTTGGGCCACACTATAGGCGATCGCGGGCGGGACCAGTCCCTGATAGAGGAGCCCTAGGACGAAGGACATAAATAGGAGCAAGCTTACCGTTAGCAGGTGACCCCAAATATCCATCGCCTCTCGATACAGCGTCATCAGATTATTTGAGGGGGCGGCGATTGCCGACAAGCAGCGCCAGAGTAGCCACACGCCCCCGGCCAGCCCCGCAGTGACCACACACCAGTCACCAGCGGTGCGGGGATATGTCGGTACCCCATCGATCAGCATAAAGACCATAAAGCCCAACCCCAGCCCCACCGCGATAAATGGCAGCCCCCGCCAGCGCACATAGCGACTGTTGACCAAGGTAAGCGTCGTGGCAGTGCCCAAGCCCACTAGCCGCGACCCAGGGAGACCCACCGTCATCAGTAAAGCCACAGCCGTGGCAACTAGACTCGCTTGATACCGCCCAATCAGACATAGGGTTAGGGGAATTGCCAGGCCGATCGCCCCCAGCGGCGACTGAAAATCGCTCTCCGACAGGTAGCTGAATAACGTCACGAAAGCACTGCCGGATAGCCCGACCCCGTAGACGTAGCTGCTTTCTCCCCAGAGACCGGGCAGGGCTTGACTGAGCAGCAGCCGCAACACGGCCAAGCCAGTCATCGCGATCGCCCAGCCCCCTATCGACAAATCAGACCACACATAATAAATTGCTGTCGCGATCGCCGCTAAGCCTACTCCCTGACTGACCGAGATGCGCCACAGCGAGGGTGGTGAGCGGCGTAAGGTACCCACGACCGCCGTGACTGTCGCCGCCCCCAAGTTAACCACCAACACCGCCGGACTAAACGCGCTCAGGATAGCTAAAAGCGTGCCCGTGCCGATCGCGATCGCTTCCCCCATCTGGGCCAGCGGCACCTGCCGTCGCTGCCAATACTGATCGGCAATTATCGCCATGCCAATGACAAAGGGAAAGAGCGCTGCCCCCAATAGCGCGATCACGCTGCTGTCGTTAGCCCTGGCCCAAGCCATGAGGGAAGTCATAATGCTCTGACGCAGGGTTAAAGGCAAGAGCTCCCAACTGACAAACGCAAGCTGAACCGCGATCGCATAGGCCATCAGTAGATCTTGCCGCCGTCTGAAGCGCTGCAGAGCAGCAATCCGCAGGGCGAGACCAAAGACACTCACGCCGCCCGCCTGCCAGAGAGGGTAATCAATGGCTAGCAGCCAGCCCCACCACAACAAAGCGCGTCCGAATCCCGCCGTGATCTTGGCCGTTCTGAGAGAAGCGCTGGCTTGATCGCTACAAGCGACAGATTCATCAGCATTAGAAGCTGCGGACGCCTCGGCGGCAATTAAACGTTGCTGGCTAAGCCAAACCCAAACGGCTCCGTAAAGGCCACAAGCCAAGCCGAGCTGCCCCCACTGACTACTCGGCAGCAACATCAGTCCCCGCAAGCACAACAGTCCGAGGGCAAATAAAATACCCACGTCAGACCAGCGACTGCCAAATATCAGACCAGCGTTCCGAGAGTGCGTTGCTGGAGAAACTGGACCAGCAACCGACGAAGTGGTTCGAGAACGGGGACGGTTGGCTGCCGTGGAGGCCAACCGGGAGGGCGCACCGCTGTCACAATGGGAAATCACGGCCACAGCTGCGCTAAACAAAACGCCGCCATAAATTGCCAACAGCGGCATGAGGGCCGTCCCCCAGCCCAGATGCAGATAGGCCAAACTAATCGCGTTGACTCGCTCAACCCAAGGATGTCGCTCTCGCATCACCTGCAAGACGACAAGTGTTAACCCGATCGCGGCGATCGCAATCACTACGATGCCGGCGCTGCTGGCCGCAACTCGCAAGGCATCCATCGCCCAAAAATTGAGCGGCACCAACAACAGGGTCATGACCTGTAGCGTTCTTGAAGTGAGCTGCAACTGGGCATTGCGACGACTGAAGACCCCAATCCCCCAAAAAACCAGGGTGTACGACAGCAGGACCAGATA
>JBCCNE010000291.1:0-6386 GCA_039026015.1 Cyanobacteria bacterium P01_C01_bin.70
GCTTATTGAGGGATCAGCTGAGACGGCACGGTGCGCCACAGTTCCTCAAGTTTGTTGGCCGGAATGGTGAGATAGAGCACGTCTTGACTGTTGAGAGTGTAAGATAGCAGGTCAAATCCATGCAGGGTGCCGTGGGACGTTTGAATGTAGAGGGGGACTAAATCGGCTTCTTGGGCGATCGCCGACACCTGTTTGCCAAAGAAGGGATGTCCGGGCGTAATCAGAGTGCCCAGCGCCACCCAAAGACTGTGGCCGGTAATGCCGCTACCCAAGACCTGCCCCCCCAAGGCCGCTGCCGCAAAAGATGGCGCCGCCAGCTCCGTGGGGCTCATCACCTGTTCAAACTCAAACACCTGCTGCACCTGCCGCGAAAAGTCAGGATCCTGATTGCGCACCACAATCGACAGGTGGGGAGCCAAACTTTTAGCCGCCAGGGCAATTTCCAAATTATCCGTGTCGTCGCTGGTGACTGCCAGTAGACCAGCAGCAGTGGCGATGCGGGCTTCGGCAAGATTTTCAGGCTGGCTGGCATCTGCCAAAATCACTGGCATTTTGAGCGCTCGGGCGCTATTGACAAAACGACCGTTGGGATCGCGCTCAATCACCACGACTTCATAACCGGCGAGCCGCAAATGTTTGGCAATCTGAAAGCCCACTCCTCCCAAGCCACAGACGATGTAATGGTGGCGCTGCGGCAAATGTGCGGCATTCCAGACGTGGTGAAAGTGGCTGCCCAGCACCAGATCATTCAGTAGGGCATAAAAGACCCCAATGACGCCTGCGCCCACAATCATCATCATCGCCGTGAAGATTTTGATGGCAACTGGAGCCTGCTCGGCGACTTCTTCATGGCCCCCAGCACCGGTCAACATACCAACGGTAAAGTAAAGAGCATCAGGAATCGCCACGTCGAAACTGACGCTGATATAGATCAAAGTTGAGACCATAATCAGCAGCAGCAAAACCAGAGTAATCAGCAGGGCCGCTCGGCTCTGTCGCCGAAATTGCTTGAGTCCGGCTAAAAAGCTGCGGATGCGTCGCTCCCACGATAGACGCTTCATTCTGACGGTGGTGGGACGGGTGGCAATGATCAGGCGATCGCCCGTTTCCAGCCTGTGATCATGCTGCACTGCCGACACGAGGTCAATATTTCGCTGGGCTGACTGATAGTAGACCAGCATGCGATCGCGATTTTCCCACAGATGCCTCAGCAAAATGCCGTTCCAGGGATGCCTCGCCTCGATTCGCTCCTCATATATGGGCCAATTGAGGCCCATCAGATCGATTTGGCCAATGGCGGTATTGCCGAGGGCCGCAAACGCAAAAATCGGGCCGGAAAGCGCCGATACGCTCATCGACACGTGGTAGTCCAGCGTTTGATCGAGGCGGCTACCCAAGCGGTAGTTTAACAGGCGGTTGATAATCTGAATGCGGGGATTAAGGATGCGTGCTTGGGTCAAAATCGCTAGATTCAGCGCATCATCTGAGGTCATAAGCAACAGTGCTGAGGCATCGTGAATGCCTGCTTGCACCAAGATGTCGGGCGATCGCAGATCCCCCGTAATGACGTCGGGCTCATGGATGGGCCGGTTGCTAATGCCAACCACTTGAGCGCCCTGCCGCTGCAGCAGCGAAAAGACCCGATAGCCTGTGTTCCCCAATCCGCAGACAATGATTTTTGGCTTCATAAACCCATAGCATGCGATGAATTGGAACTTCGCACTGGCCTTTTACGCCATCCTATAGTGGCTGGGCGCATCCAGACGGCGTTGTAGTTTGAGATACACCTGCTGGAATATTTACGGTCCCTAGAAAATTAAAGGCCAGCGTTTATCACTTATAAATGCTACATGCCCCTGGATCCAACGGCATTTATACCAATTTGCGACTTGCGACCTGGAATTTACGCCTGCAGAATCGCCATTCTGGAAACGTCAGGTCTTACGCTAGCAATGCCAACCGGCAATCAAGGTTTAGTCATTTGAGATCACGGCTGCGGGGGCTGACCCTTCGACCAGAACGGTCATCGCTACGGATTCGGTCGCTTCAGCGGACGGCAGGTCTGGCATCATAGAGGCCTGCAGCAGTGACGTATGGCTAATAGAATTGTTGGCCAAGGTGAACAGCGGGTTGGAAAGAATGCCCGCTAGAGATGTTGCCGCCACTGCCAGAATCAAGCTCACTTGCAGGGGACGCAAGCCCGGCAAATCCCAGCGCACTTCTGGATAGCTTTTGATCACATCAGACATTTCATGGGGCTCTTTAACTACCATCATCTTGACCACACGAATGTAGTAGTAGATGGAAATCACGCTGGTGACTAGACCGACTAGCACCAGGCCGTAGGCACCGGCCTGCCAGCCCGCCCAGAAAATGTACAACTTGCCAAAAAATCCGGCTAAGGGCGGAATGCCGCCCAGGGAGAGCAGGCAAATGCTTAAGCCCAAAGTCAACAGCGGGTCTTTTTGATAGAGACCGCTATATTCGCTGATTTGGTCGGTCCCCGTTCGCAAAGAGAAGAGAATAACGCAGGTGAAACCGCCCAAGTTCATAAACAGATAGACCAGCAGATAAAACACCATGCTGGAATAGCCAGCCT
Source organism: Cyanobacteria bacterium P01_C01_bin.70 (assembly GCA_039026015.1). Lineage (GTDB taxonomy): Bacteria > Cyanobacteriota > Cyanobacteriia > Phormidesmidales > Phormidesmidaceae > Halomicronema. The sequence goes on from JBCCNE010000291.1 coordinate 2,600, forward strand.
GGGTACCTATGACCAAGCCAATCATCAAGAAGCCGGCTTGAGCGATCGAAGAATAAGCCAATAGTCGCTTCATGCTGGTTTGGGCTAGGGCCACGACGTTGCCCAACACCATGCTTAAAATCGCCAATGCCGTGAAGACAAAGTGCCACTGCTCAGATACCAGCGGGAAAATGGCAACCAATAGGCGAATCGCCAGCGCAAACCCGGCCGCTTTAGAACCTACTGATAGGAAGGCGACTACCGGAGTCGGCGAACCTTCGTACACATCAGGCGTCCATTGGTGAAACGGCACGGCGGCAATTTTGAAGGCAATGCCTGCGATCACAAACACCAGGGCCACTACCAAACCAATTGGCGCGTCACTGTCCACAACGACTAAGTTTTGAGCAATTTCAACCAGCTGCATCTTGCCGCCAGACAGGCCGTACAGCAAAGACATGCCGTAAAGAAAAATAGCGGAGCTGGCTGCCCCAATCAGCAAATATTTCAGCGCGGCCTCATTAGAACGAGGATCCCGCTTCATGTAGCCCGTCAGGAGATAAGAGGAAATACTCAAGGTCTCCAATGACACAAAGATCATCACGAGGTTGTTAGCCCCAGACAAAAACATGCCTCCCAAAGCCGCCGTCATCATAATGACGAGGAACTCGGCTAAAGAAGTCCCTGATTGCTCAACGTAGCGGATTGACATCGGCACCGTGGCGATCGCCGACAGCGCAATAATCCCTCGAAAGACAATACTTAGGTCATCGCCAATGAAGCTGCCCAAAAAGCTCATCGGGGTTGCAGTATCCCACTGATAGACCAGCGCCGCGATCGCCACCAGCAGACCGCCCATGGTGATATAGGGAGTCCAGCGAGTTGAAGCACGGCCAGCAATCAAATCGCCAATCAGTACGGCCAACAGCGTGGCGACGACGATCCCTTCCGGCAGAACAATGGCCGCATTAAGCTGAGAGGCAAGATTCGAAACGTCCATCCGGCTGACTGCTCCAACTAAATACTCACAACCTGAAAGTGATGATGTAAGCATTTGGTAGTGCTGTGCCCTACTCTTACAGCGCTCATAAAACTTAAAGGTTCTTCTGGCATATTACCTTGTGTTCTCCGATTTTGGGGTAACGTCTATTCGACGAATTCTCTTGAGGACGGCTATTCAACTGCCCCGGTTTTCCGCTCTGGCTTGGCGCTTATGACCCCTTAGCGCTTTACGGTTGCTACCGCCTATGCGCCACTGAACTTTATTGGTATGCTGATTGGCTAATCTGGGTATTCTCCGGAACAAATACGCTATGTTCGACTTAGCGATCGCCAAAAGATGTGTTAGGAGTGAACAAACAACATTTCCATAAACCTGAGGCAGTGAGCAAAAACCTAAGGTCTTAAGTTAATAGTGCTTTCTGCTGGTCGCGTTTGTTCGCTAACGTCACAACGCCATTCAAAATTTATCCCGACTTTAAAAAATTAAGTTACTCCAACCTATGTCCACTCTCGTTATTGTTGAGTCTCCCACTAAAGCCAAAACGATTCGCAACTACCTGCCCTCTGGGTATCGGGTGGAGGCATCGATGGGACATGTGCGAGATTTGCCGCCCAATTCCAACGAGATTCCAGTGGCGGTCAAAGGGGAAAAATGGGCGCAGTTGGGTGTAAACCCAGAAGCTGATTTTGAACCGCTTTACGTCGTACCGTCGAGCAAAAAGAAGGTCGTCAAAACCCTTAAAGATGCGCTGAAGAATGCCGACGAGTTGGTTCTGGCAACTGACGAAGACCGTGAAGGCGAGAGCATTAGCTGGCACTTGCTGCAGGTGTTGAAACCCAAAGTGCCGATCAAGCGCATGGTGTTTCACGAAATTACCGAAGAGGCAATTCAAGCCGCTTTAGACAACTGCCGCGATATCGATGACCAGCTGGTTAGAGCCCAGGAAACTCGCCGTATTCTTGATCGTCTGGTAGGCTATACGCTGTCTCCCCTGCTGTGGAAAAAGATTAGCTATGGGCTTTCGGCTGGCCGGGTGCAATCCGTAGCGGTCAAGTTACTGGTGGAGCGGGAGCGGGCACGACGGGCCTTTCGCAGAGGCTCCTATTGGGATCTTAAGGCGGAACTGCGGAAAGATACGGAATCATTCGAGGCCAAGCTGATCACGCTGGACGGCAAGCGCCTCGCAACGGGCAGCGACTTTGATGAAAATACCGGACAAATTGCGGCTGGTCGCGATGTGGTGCTGCTGAATGAAGCAGAGGCCAACACGCTGCAGGGGCGGCTACAGGCAGGCGCTTGGACAGTCGCCAACCTAGAAGAGCGACCGTCTACCCGCAAACCCTCGCCGCCGTTTACCACCTCGACGCTGCAGCAGGAGGCTAACCGGAAGCTGCGGCTCTCCGCCCGAGACACGATGCGGGTGGCCCAGAGTCTCTACGAGCAGGGCTACATCACTTATATGCGTACTGACTCGGTGCATTTATCCCAGCAGGCGATCGCCGCCGCCCGCAACTGTGTTGAACAAAAGTACGGCAAGGAATATCTGAGTCCAAAATCGCGCCAGTACGCCACTAAAAGCAAGTCCGCCCAAGAGGCCCACGAGGCGATTCGCCCGGCTGGTCAAGCTTTTCGCACGCCGCAGGAAACGGGGCTCAGCGGTCGAGAGCTGTCCCTCTATGACCTGATTTGGAAGCGCACGGTCGCGACGCAGATGGCCGAAGCTCGTCAGACCAACATCACGGTCCAAATTGAGGTCGATAACGCTATTTTCCGGGCCAGCGGTAAGCGTATCGATTTTCCTGGCTTTTTCCGGGCCTATGTAGAGGGCTCAGATGATCCGGATGCGGCGATCGAAAATCAGGAAGTGTTGCTGCCTCGGCTGGCTGTTGGCGACGCGGTGAACTGCAACGAGTTGGAGGCCGTCGGCCATGAAACCCAGCCCCCGGCTCGCTACACCGAAGCCACCTTAGTCAAAACGCTGGAAAGCGAGGGCATTGGTCGCCCGAGCACTTATGCCAGCGTCATTGGCACGATTATTGATCGCGGCTACGTCACTGCCAGCGGCAATAGTCTGACTCCCACATTTACCGCCTTTGCCGTCACCGATCTGCTCTCCAGCCATTTCCCTGACCTGGTGGATGTGGGTTTCACGGCGCGCATGGAGCAAACCCTCGACCACATTTCCACCGGCGAGGCCGATTGGCTTCCCTATCTCAAAGACTTTTACTCTGGACAAGAGGGCCTGGAAGCTCAGGTACAAGAGCGAGAAAGCAAGATTGATCCGACGGAAGCGCGGACCGTCAACTTGGCCGATTTGGCGGCCAAAGTTCGCATTGGCCGCTATGGCCCTTACGTAGAAACCGAAGACGAAGACGGCCCGGTTAAGGCCTCGGTGCCGGACGACGTGTCCCCAGCGGACTTAGACGCTGACCAAGTTGAACTGCTGCTCAAGCAAAAAAAGGAAGGCCCCGAAAAATTAGGGTTGCATTCGGAGACGGGAGAACCCATTTATGTCCTGGTCGGTCAGTATGGCCCCTACGTGCAGCTTGGGGAGGCGACCGAAGAGCGGCCCAAGCCCAAGCGAGCTTCTCTGCCCAAGGGCAAAAAACTTGAAGATGTGACGATGGAAATGGCGGAGGGGCTGCTGGCTCTGCCGCGCCTGCTGGGGGCACATCCGGAGACGGGCAAGCCCATTAAGGCCAGTTTGGGGCGATTCGGTCCCTATGTGGTTCACGACCAAGGCAAAGACGGCAAAGACTACCGATCGCTCAAAGCCGAAGACGATGTCCTCACCGTTACCTTTGA
>JBCCNE010000292.1:0-6375 GCA_039026015.1 Cyanobacteria bacterium P01_C01_bin.70
CAACCCTTCGCTGATTACGGCAGCGGCTCAGATGCCGCAATATCACAGCATCGTTGATGAAACCCTGTTGAAAGCCAAGCAGGAAGCGGGTGAGGGGGCTTCCGAGCAGGAAATCGCTAATTTGGCCTTCAAACGCTTGGCGGTGGCTTTTGGCCTCAAGATTTTAGAAATTATTCCTGGTCGAGTCTCGACTGAAGTCGACGCCCGCTTATCCTACGACACAGACGCGACGCTCTCTACTGCTCGCGATCTAATTGCCCAGTATGAAGCTGCTGGCATGAGCCGCGATCGCATTTTGATCAAAATTGCCTCCACTTGGGAAGGCATCAAGGCAGCAGAAATTCTTGAGAAAGAAGGCATCCACTGTAACCTGACACTGCTGTTTGGCCTACATCAGGCGATCGCCTGTGCCGAGGCCGGCATTACCCTGATTTCCCCCTTCGTGGGTCGCATTCTCGACTGGTACAAAAAAGAGACTGGCAAAGACTACGTACCGGCCGAAGATCCAGGCGTACAGTCCGTGACGGAAATTTACAACTACTACAAAAAGTTTGGTTATCAAACGGAGGTGATGGGTGCGAGCTTCCGCAACACGGGCGAGTTGGAAGAACTGGCCGGATGTGACCTGCTAACCATTTCGCCCAAGCTGTTGGCGCAGCTCAAAGAGCAAGAAGGCACCCTAGAACGCAAGCTCGATCCGGCAAAAGCAGAGTCGATGGCGATTGAAAAGATTTCTGTCGATAAAGCCACCTTCGACAAGATGCACGCCGAAGACCGCATGGCGTCGGAAAAGCTGGACGAAGGCATCAAGGGCTTTAGTAAGGCCTTGGAAACGTTAGAAGGTCTGCTTGCTGCTCGCCTGTCCAGCCTCAGCAAAGGCGAGGAAGCCGCTAACCACGCCACGCAGGATCTCTTTTCTGCCTATGACCTCGACGGCGATGGCCTGATCACCCGTGAAGAGTGGATGGGCACTGATGCAGTGTTTGACGCGCTTGATCTGGATCATGACGGCAAGGTCACGCTGGAAGAGCTGAGCTGCGGCCTCGGCGGCGCCTGTCAGTTGGCGGTGTAACTGGCGATTCGTTATGCAATGCTACACAAATTGGGGCACGTCCTCAATTATTGCGAGAAACCTTGTGAAATGAGCATTACTGCCCGCGTCCCCAGGTCATCCACCGGGGCTAAACCCCTAGCTCCGCAGCATTGGGTCTTTAAACGCTGACAGCCCCTGGCTGCGAGCTGCTGTCAGCCACCCCTGCCAGGTGCAAATTTCTAAACGGCTGGACTGACGGGCATGACAGGATCTGCAGCTTAAATCATGCACGCTACTCAAAACCCGAACTTCTGATTCAGCGTAATCTCGCTTCAGGAGTTCGGGTTTTTGGCGTTTTTGCGACCGTGTTCATTCCTTTGCCCTCACCCTAGTGGTTTCAAGACCACGGCTGCTGGCAAGATTCGCGTCAACATACTCTACAGAAAACCTTGTACTGAGCCACCTATAGGGGGCTTCCGTAAGCTCACTGAAACTTGCACCAACTTCAGCAAAGTTTCAACCCAAATTGTCCCGATCTTTAAGTGGATTCCAGGAGAATAAGAAGGTGAGTTTTATTTGGGGTCATCGAGAAAACGTGCTTCAAAAGGCGGAAATTTATCGTTAATCAAGCTGATTTTTGGCTTGGCATTTTAATCGAAATATAAGTTTCGACGCAGTTCTTAGGATTGTCAAAAATCACAGGCGCTACTTGTGAAATATCGCCGCTGTAATCCCGCCTACAATTTCAAAATTTGTTTTAACCGTTCACCACGATATGTTAAGCACAACTTTAGATGAGCGTCGGCGTGTGGCTGACTGTCATCGACAGCACTCGCGAATCTGCTCGATTGGACGACGCCCCTTTCACCGACTGTTGCTAGTGGCGATCGCCAGTATTGCGACGGGAGCGCTCACGCCGCTGTTGCCACTGCATGCACAGTCGGCTGGGCGTTGGCTCGAAGTCGAACGCCTGGCCGGTGACGTCACCGTCCAGATGAGTCCGGAACGACCGGCTCAAATTGGCGATCGCCTGTCTGAACCTGGACACGGCCTGACCACACGGCAGCAGTCAAGTGCCCATCTCAAGCTGGATTACACTATCGGCACCGTCGCCGTTGCCCAAAATACGCGGCTACTGGTGCAGCGTTTAGCCACCTTGGCAGACGGTGCCCGGGTGACAGTTTTGGAGGTTGAGAGCGGGCAGGCTCGCATACAGGCACGTCCGTTTACCAATCCCAACACCGTATTGGAGTTACACACTCCTAGTGGAGTGGCAGCCGTGCGCGGCACCGAATTCGGCATCGCAGTGACCGAGGCCGGCAAAACCAGCATCGGTACCCTCGAAGGCAGCGTCGAAGCCACGGCTGAATCCATAACAGTCGATGTGGACGCCGGACTGGCATCCATCATTCGTCCAGGGGAGCCGCCAACGGCACCAACGCCGCTTGATCGGCAGTTAGACATCACCTGGCTCAATCAAACGCGGCGCGGCAATCGCCTCTTTGTCTCTGGGCGTGTAGACCCGACCAACAGCGTGTTCGTGGGTGAAGAGGAAATTACCGTGTCGCCCAGGGGCACATTCGAGTGGAGCGGCAATCAGGCGGTCCCCAATCGCAGCCTCATCGTCACGGTAAAGAATCCGCTAGGAGAAGCTCGACAGCATCCGCTTCTTACCTGGCAGATCCGTGATCTAGATCCCTAAGTGCCAGGGATCTGGTTGCTTCGTCAACAGCATGGCAGCTAGCGTCCTGATCGCTTCTTAGAGGCAATCGTTCGCAGGCTTTACGGAGTTGAAACCCGATTCTAGACGCTGCCAAGACTTTGAGTATCGGCGTCAACATCTTCGATGCGGAGATTCAAAGGCATTGCGTAAGTCCCAGTTCAATTACCCAACCCAGAGCAATGCGAAACCGGCTTTCTCACATACGCGAGCAATTCAACGCTTGGCAAACGCGCTGGCGATCGCTGCGTTGGGCTGAGCAGCGTCTCACACCGGGACTGGCGGCGGCGTTCTGTGGCATGGCACTGTTTGCGGCAGGCGCTTGGGAACCGGTCGAACGACTAGTCTATACCGGCCTGTTTGCGGTGCGCGATCGCGTTAATCCGATTGAGTGGGACGATCGACTTGTCGTCATCGCCATTGATGAAGAAAGCCTGGCGACTTACGGCACTTATCCCTGGTCGCGAGAGCGTTACACCGATTTGCTGAACCAGCTTATGCCCGCGCAGCCTGCTGCCATCGGATTCGATATTTTGATGCCCCAATCCACCCCGCAAGACGCCCCATTTGCCGAAAGCATTCGGTTCAGCAGCAATGTGGTGCTCGCCGTCGGCAGTGATGCTGCTGGAAAGTCCATTCAAGTGGCACCTAGCCTGCTTGGACCCACCGACGGGTTTGTTCGAATCGGTCATATAAAGCATCGCCCCGATGCTGATGGCCTCAGTCGGCAAGCGTTTTTATACGAAATTCACGGTACTAATGTCACATCAAGTTTTGGGATCGCTCTGCTAGAAGCCTATCAGCAAAGTCTGGAGAGCCTCATCACGACGGAGCCACTAGATATTCCCAACGTGAATCCGGTGTTTGTGACCCATCGCGGGCAGTTCGACCAAGATCATCCCGTGTGGATTAACTGGCCGGGATCGACCCACTCTTTTACTAGCGATCGCACTACTGAGGCTGGGCTGACCACCTTTTCCTTTGCCCAGGTCATGGCAATCAACGACAGCCAAGCCCTGGCCCAGTTTCAGAACAAAATCGTGCTGGTAGGCTACACTGCTGCCGGCGTCGTCGGCAATACAGAAGATGCGCTCAGAACCCCGTTTGATCGACAGACTCCGACAGCGGGCGTTTACCTCCATGCCGCCGTGGTGGACAATTTGCTGCGCGATCGCTTTCTAACTCGCTTGCCGCTGTGGTGGACGCTACTGTTGCTCCTTGCCAGCGGTATCGGCAGCAGCCTGATTCTCAAACCACTCCAGGTGAGAGGGCGGATGCTCGTGATTTTTGGCTTTATGCCACTGTGGTTTGCCTTGGCTTACGGCAGCTTTTTAGCGGGAGTGTGGATTCCAGTGGCCGCCCCTGTAGCTACCAGCGTGTTTGGGCTGCTGGCCTCGCAGTTTGTCGAGCAGCGAGAACGCCAGACGCTGATGGATCTGTTTGAAATCAATGTCTCTCCTGAGATGGCAGATTTCATTTGGCAACATAAATCGGAGCTGTTGACGGAAGGCCAGATTCGTCCTCAAAAGCTCACGGCAACGCTGCTGTTCGCAGATATTCGCGGTTTTACCTCTATTAGCGAAAAGCTGCCGTCAGATGTGCTGCTGCCCTGGCTCAATCGCTATTTTGAAGTTATGACCGATTGCATCATGGCCCACGGTGGCGTTGTAGATAAGTATATTGGCGATGCGATTATGGCAGCGTTTGGGGCGCCCATTATCCAGCCTGGCGCAGCGGCGATTCAGCAAAATGCGATCGCGGCGGGGCAGGCTAGTCTGGCAATGATTGAGCGTCTGCAAGCGCTCAACCGCGAATTTGCCGCGCAGGGGCTGCCTGCTATCCAGTTCGGCATTGGTTTGCACACAGGTACTCTAGTTGGCGGCACCGTCGGCAGTCGCCATCGAGCAAACTATTCTCTATTCGGTGACACCGTAAATGTCGCCGCTCGCCTGCAAGATCTGACCAAAACCCTGACTCTAGATGCCGAGTATCCCATTTTGGTCAGCGAGGCGACATATCAACACATCCATGAATCTTTCAATTTGCTGGAAAAAGGACAGATTTTGCTGCGCGGACGCACTGTGGAAACAACCGTATACACTCTGACCGCAAAATCGTTAACCCAGCATCAACCCAACCGTTCCTCTCGCCATTTCCTGGAGCAAACTGTTGGTAAATAATGAGACTGCCATAAGTGAAGTAACCGCTTGCAGGTCACAGTTTTTAAGGACATTGGGCATCCCTATTTGAGGCAATAAGCTAGTTGGAGCTGATTGTGATCGCGGGAGTAGTCATCTCAGTTAGCATTCGTTAAATATCGACTGTACATTTATCTAAGGCTTAATTTCTACCTAAGCAGCTTTATGGTGCTTTTTTCCAGCAAAGATGAAACGTTTGATGAGCTACGTTTACAAGGCTGCGAGCAGACGCTACAACAAAGCCTTCCTCCTGAGACGACCACATTGCCAATCGCAGTTCTAATGTAATATTTGCCCTTGCTGTATTTCACAACAGAAGCAAGGGCTGGACAAACTGGGTTTGCCCGATGGTCAGGCCGACCATTTTTAACCGGTAATGAGGATGACTGGAAGTTGTCGTCACTGGTTTTTTGAGACGGCTGCCTAACTAGATTATGGGCACTAGAGAAAACCGTTGCCTCGACCGGCTCATTTTGCTCTAGCCATATCGCCTGATCATCCCCCTGCAGGATACTTTCGCCGTCTGCGGTGGTGATATATAGAATAGAGCGACTCAGTACAATCTCTTGAATGGCATGCCATTTGCCACTCTGAAGAATCATAAAACCGGTGTTATTTGATTGATAATTCCTAAAGCGATCGGGTCGTTTCCACCATTTTCTCCAGAGGTGTCGAGCCACATCACACGTGTGACTAAATCCAGCTGGCACAGGATGATGCTCGTATCGTATAACTTTGTTCCTATTAGCCAAATCGACAGGAACAAAGTCGTAGTCTAAGAGTGTTTGATGTAATGTATCGGCATATTTTGTGCCAGCCCGTAGCTGAATGTAAGGCGGCAAGGCTTGAGCATTAGCTGTCGCTAGCAGCATTCCCCGAGTGGTAAGGAGTTGCCTAAGCTGTCCTAATGGCTCAACTCTGAAATTGGCATTAGCTTCTAAATTTACGTCTCCTGACACAAAGAGTTGGAGCAGTGAAAAATCATCGAGGGTAAACATAGCGCACAGGCGAACTTACGTGCAAACTAGGGCTACATCACAACTTTAAGCAGCGACAAGCCCATGTATCTATTTATACCTGCACAATAATCGACATCCGGAAATCCCCTCAAAAAAGTTTGATAAGTCCTCATAAGCCGTCTATCTAGAGACATAAAATAAGTCATAAAATCTATCTGGCTGCAAAAAGAAGAGCAGAGTAAAGACCAGCTAGAAGACCACTATGAGGCAGTTTTAGGAGTCGTATTCGGACATGCTTCGCGGAACTGTGTTTCTTTAAAGACCAACTTTTCGCCTATGCCAAAGAAGCGCCCTCCCATGAGGGGAGGACGCTTCACTACTCAGACAAAGAGCGCAGGTGAGGACAATTAACCGATAATCTCGGGTGCCTCAGCCGCCGCCAAATCGAGCGGGAAGTTGTGCGCA
>JBCCNE010000293.1:0-6367 GCA_039026015.1 Cyanobacteria bacterium P01_C01_bin.70
CTGATTACAGGCAAAGTGTATCTGGAAATTTTTGTGAAGGTGCAGCCCAAATGGCGGCAGTCGCGTACGCGGCTGACGGAGTTAGGGTATCAGCGCGAAGAATAGAAGCCAGACATGTGGGGAATAGCCCGCGCTGTCATCAATCAGCTTTGGCCCAAAGGCTTCCCTGTACGGTAAGAATGACCGTTGGCCCTGACGAGGAGATAGGGAAATGATTCTGGAGTGTGGATTTTGAGTTCTGATTCAACCCTGCAGGAAGGGCACGACCCTCCTTCTTTCTTTGCTGCCCGAATGCCAAATTCTGCGTCTACACTCTAGAGGCTGCCATCATTTAGCGGTCAAGCTCTAATGCTGAAAGCGGTTCAGCCCCTAGCTAAGTTTAAGGAGCAGGCGCAGCAATGCTGATACCGCAAGCATTCTGGCTTTAATTGATGACGCGACCTTAAGATTCCGCACTCTACCCCCTTATCACGCCATGGCGTGCTGGAGGGCAGTGACTAGCCGCTGATTTTCTTCTGGAAGGCGAACGGCTACGCGAAAGTAGCGATCGCCCAACTCAGGAAAGCTCAGGCAGTCGCGAATCAAAATGCGATCGCGCTGCAGGAGTTCGCGCTGCAGGGCTGATGTGGAGCGATCACAGCGCACTAGGAGGTAATTAACCTGTCCTGGCAAGGGATGCAGACCGGGAATCGCTTTTAAAGCCTGCCAGAGAGCGGGACGGGCAGCCGTCAACCACTGCCAGGTTTGCTGCTGAAAGGCTCGGTCAGCAAGACCGGTCGCTGCTGCTGCCGCTAAGACATTAACGGGCCAGGGGTCACGCCAGCGCTGCCAGCGCTGCAGCCGCTCGGGGTGAGCAATCGCATAGCCCAAGCGCAGCCCTGGCAAGCTGTAAAACTTAGTGAGCGATCGCAGAATAATCAGGTTGGGCCATCGGGCAATTTGGCCGATCAGACTTTGCTGCTGATCCGGTGGCAGAAAGTCCATAAAGGCCTCATCAACCACCACCAGGGCAAATTGCGATAGGAGCGTTTCCACGATTGTTAGGGGAAGCAGCAGCCCCGTAGGATTATGAGGCGTATTGAGCAGCACTCCACGGCGTGCTGAGGCGGATTTCAGAGCATGAGAGAAAACAGCGGCCCAATCAACGTCGCTAGTTTCTGCCTCAGATAGAGGTAGCGGCAAAGGCAAAACGTTAGCGGCAAAGGCAGCTAGCGATCGCCCATAGTCGCTAAACGCTGGTGTCAACAGATAGGTCGCGTCTAACGCCGCCAAGTCGCGTCCGGCCCAGGTTAGCAGTTCGGCCGCCCCGTTACCGGGTAACACCCAACCGGGATCAAGCTGATGATGCTGAGCGAGCTGCTGTCGTAGCTGCGGATAGTCAGGATTGGGATAACGAGAAAGCTGATGCAGGCTGGCATGAATCGCTGCGATCGCCGATGCTGGCGGCCCCAACGGACTTACGCTGGCAGAAAAATCGAGCAAAGCAAAGGGGGAACAGCCAGCCACCTCAGCAGCCCACTCTAAGTTCCCCCCATGACTCGGTCGGTTATTAAACAGACTATTTGCCAACGGAATTTCGAAAGGTCTACTTGCTCACCATCTCTTTGAACTGTTTACCAGCCGAAAAAGCCGGTACTTTAGTAGCCGGAATCACCATCGTTTCGCCCGTCTTAGGATTACGACCTTCCCGCTCTTTGCGGTCACGACGCTCAAACGAGCCAAAGCCGACCAAAGTCACCTTGTCGCCGCCAGATACGGTTTCCATAATGGCTTCAATCGCCGCTGTCAGCACAGAGTCGGCCTGCTTTTTAGTCACGCCAGACTTCTCTGCAACCTTATCAACTAATTCGCCTTTATTCATGTTCTGTGAGTCTCCTTTGGGGGACCGTGACGGCCTGAGGTCAGCAAACGGTAGCTCTCCATAGAGGCTACCAACGAGCAGTTTTGCTCAAATCGCTGAAACCCCTGACCTCCCGGAATTTCACTGACCCATTCTAAGGGCAACTTTCAAAATATGGATCGTCAAAAGCTTTAATTAATGTCGTTTTCGGCGTTTTTTAACGAAAGGTAATGTAATTCCAAGGGTTTGGGGCTCCTTAAAACTTCAAAAAAAATGGCCGAAGCCCTCTTCAAACAAGGACTTCGGCCATTACACCAGAACCAAAGGTGAATGAACCGCAAATCTAGCACTCAACGCTAACGCTCTTGAGTCCGCTCGATAAGCTGTTGCACTTCTTCACTCGGAGTGTAGCTATAGCCAAACGACGACTGATCGGTATCGTCTAAAATTTCAGGCGTCAGCAGCACGATCAACTCATTTCGGGTGGTGGTTTCAGAGGTGCTGCGGAAAAGCGCACCCAAAATTGGAATATCTCCCAAAATCGGGACTTTTGAGGTGCTGACCTGATCGGACTCTTGAATAATGCCGGACAACACCAGGGTTTGCCCATCTCGCACCCTCACTAGGCCAGACTGCAGTTCTCGGGCATTCAGTAACGTAACGGAACCCACGTCACCACCTAGATCAATCGTGCTAACCGGAGCAGTGAGGCTGGGTGAGACAGACAGAGAGACAAAACCGTTGTCATCGATACGGTCAACGTTGACGCCAAGGACAAGGCCAGCATCCACTAACTCTGGCTCAACTGCGACGAAACTAGTATCGCCAATATCAACGATCTCCTGAGTAATTCTAGAGACAATTTGCTGTGTTAGAGCCACCGAAGCAGTTTGTCCCTCTTGAACAATCAGGGTTGGGTCGGTCAAGATCTTAGAGTTGCCTTCCTGCACGGAAGCCTGCAGCTGAATCAAGAAATCGTCACCAATATTGAACCCGCCACCGCCGGTGGGGCCGACTGGAGAAATCGGCGCACTATCAGGCACAGAAGTCCCGCCGGAAAAGGGAGTCGAGCCGCCAAAGTTGACGAGCCCAACGCCGCCGGTGTTGGTGAAGTCGAAGTCTCCGATGGAGAAAGAAAAGCTGGTGCCAAAGGCATCAATAGCGCTCAGGTTAACATCAATGACTTTGACATTAATGGCCACTTGGCGACGTCTCAAATCTAACCGAGCCAGATAACCCGTAGCGGTTTCAACGGTGCCACTATCGCCGGTCAAGGTAATGGAATTGGTTCGCTCATCTACCGTTACCAGTAACCCCTGCAGAACTTGTGGACTACCGCTGCCTTCCACCGGCTCATAGTCTAAGGGCAAGACGTTAGTGGTGGTGGCACGCTCGATCAGCCGCAGTTCCGTCTCCAAATCTCCGGCTTCAGCTTCCCCGCCGGTTTCCACCCCTTCGACATCACCTAAATCAGCGCCAATGTCGGTAAAGGTTGTTTCAGTCACGACCTGGGTGCCTTCAGCCCCTAGCGCAACGAGAAAACCGGCAGCATTAGAGGCTGCCACCTGGTTGAGGCGCAATGTGCGACTAACCAAGTTCCTGGCCGAGTCAGGGAGTATGGGTGCGACATAAATCGAGCGACCCACTCGATTAGCCTGCAGTCCTGTCACCCGCAAAACGCTGTTAAAAACGTCCTGCACCGATTCATTCTCAATGTCGAGGGTGATGGGTGGGCCTTCTCCACCGCCACCCCCTTCTCCACCGCCGGGACCTTCTCCTCCCTCTTCATCAATAAAGACCAGGTTGAGACCAGCCGCCCGGGCTAATAGGTTTAAAACTTCTCTTGAGGGAGCTTCGCGCAGCACCAAGCGAGGAACGCGTTCAGCGGTTCCCAGGTCAATGGAACTGAAAGCTGGAACCGTCTCGGAGATGGCGATATCGCCGACAGGAGGAGCCACTGCTGCGGGCAAGAAAGGTGGGGCCTGCTGCACTTCCGGAGCGGGAACCGGCACGCCATCAATAATGACTTGGGGATTAGGCACGAGAACGTCAGGATCCGGAGCTTCATCGGGTTCGGCCTCTAAAGCTTCATCGGGCTCGCCCTCCGGAGCCTCATCTTCGGTCGGTTGTGGCTCTTCGACCTGGGCGATCGCCGGTGGCTGTTCTGGTACTGCCGGCTGTTCAGGATCAATCAGCGGCGGCTCATCACCGGGCACCGTTTCAATTTCGCTGGGAACGGGGGTAGGAGCGTTGGCTTGGGGAGCAGCTTCTCCCTCAGGCTGGGTGGCCACGTCAATAATGATGCCGCCACTGTTAGACGTGCCTACCGTGCCGGTCGGGATGCGATCGCTGCCGTCAACCGTCAACCGCACACTATTGCCGTCAAGCGTAGTGAGGGCGATGGCGTCAATTCCCGGCACCGGATTTTGCTGCAGAAAGCGATCGCCCTCCGGCAGCTGCAGCTGCGTACGCACGATATCAGCGCGTAAAGTACTGCCCTGATTAACGGCAAACACCTGCGGGGTGTCGCCCTGCTCAGTTTGCAGGACGATTTGGGCACCGGTGTCCGTCGGAATCACCTCGACTCCCGTAATCACCGTTGAAGTCGCCGAGGCCGGTTGGGCCAACAGCGCCAGCAGCACTGTACTAGCAAAACTACCGCCATATCCTATTAGTCGTTTCACGATTCTCACTCCTCACATGGGTTCTGGATTTTGATGATGATTTGCCGCATCACTCACGATGTATTGCCCTCACGTCAGACTCGCTAACCTTCTTCGGCTGGGGCAGCCTCCTCGCCTTCTTCACCTTCAGCCGGAGGAGCAGGTTCAGGAGGCACAGGCGGTTCGCGGGGATCACCCAACGGCACCAACACTTCCATCGTGAAATTGGTGTCTAACGGTCGAATGCCTAAGCGGTTTGCCTCTTCTTCGTCGATGCCGTCAATGTCAGAGAAGGTCTGGCTAAAATCGCGAATGATTAACAAGGGTTCCAGCCGTTCAAGGTTGAAGAGAACGCTCTGAGTCTGATTAAACAGACCACTAAAACTAACGTTGACAATCTGGCGCTCCAGTTTGCCACTCAGTTCCGGACCATATTCTTCGCCAATCGGCGCGGGCAGCCCCACTGGGTTAAACGTAAATAGTTCGGAGGTGAAGAGGGCTCGCTGCACTGCCGGGTCTTCCGCCACTTCTTGAAAAATCCGATCAATTTGCTGCTGGCTAAGACCTAAGGCAGTCAGTTGGGCGGATTGGGCTGCGCCCAGGTTACCAGCGATCGCGCCCGCAATCGTGGCATTACTCTTCTCAATTTGCTGATTCGTATCGAGCAGCAGGGTGTCAAAGCTGGTCGAGTCTCCCAGTAAGCTGTAAATGCCTTCCCGCTGCGTCAGCACGCGATCTAACTCAGCTTGGACTTCTTCGATCTGACGCAGGCTCGCCTCCTGATTGGCCAAGGTCGTTTCCTTTTCTTCCACCCGCTGCCTGATTTCAGTCAAATTTGACTGGACCGGGCTAACTAGGCGAGTGAACAAAAAGATGGCCCCGCCGACCCCTAGCACCGCGAGGGCAATTCCCTGCACTTTGGGGGTTAGCTCAATGCCAAAAGCAGTAGGATAACTCGGGCCTTCAAGTTCTTCGGCATCGTCAACGGGCACAAAATCGTCAGTAAAGGTCATGGCGTATCGATTACTCCTGAATCTCGAAGGGCACGAATCCGGGTCGCCAGGCCAACAGCCCCTTGACGATCCAAAATGTCTAATAAGTCAGCAGAGGGCACATCAGTAAAGTTGCCATTGATAGTGAAATCAACCAGAATCTCGGGGCGATTCGGGGGTGATTCAGGGCACACGCCATCTACTTCGGGATCCAAAAACTCGGTGCGCTTTTCAGAACTGCCGATGGTTACGCTACTGGCTTCAAGCAGAGGCGAGCGCTGCAGGGTAAGCAAAAAGTCGTTGACATCATCAAACGAGCAGGCCGCCCCGTCCACACTGATACCACCGGCAACGGGTGGGGGTGGCCCCTCGGTGGCTCCCGGCGGCGGCGGCAGCGTCGTGCCGGCAGTTTGTGAAACCGACTCAATCTGAATGCGAGCTGGGGTGCGATCGCGCAGCTCCCGCAGAAAGGCCGACCAGGGGCGAATCTGATTGAAAATATTGACGAAAGCCTGATTCTCAGCCCTAACCAGCTCAATCTGAGCCTGCACCGTTTGAATCTGCTGCAGCTGATTTTGAATTGCTGCAATCTCGGCGTCCAGCTCAGCTTCTCGCGCTTCCAGTTGCCGTACTTGGTTCTGCAGAAACAGCCAATAGCCCCCAACCAGCCCCAGGGCCGCCACCGCTGCCAGCAATCCTAATAACAGCGGCGTGCGACTGCCCGCCGGGGCGGCAGGCCGCGATGCTTGGCCAACTTCCACGGGCCGGATTTCACGATCCTTCAGAAAATTAATATCTAAACCGTACATCGCTTAAATCTCCCTCAGCCCAAGACCAATTACAGTAGCCAACCCTGGCCTCTCTTCTATGTC
>JBCCNE010000294.1:0-6344 GCA_039026015.1 Cyanobacteria bacterium P01_C01_bin.70
CTGCGCGGCCCTCAGAGCACGCTCTATGGTCGCAACAGCCAAGCCGGCGTGGTCAACATCACTAGCCGTCCGCCCAGTGCAGAACCCGAGGCGCGGGTCAGTGCCCTGGTGGGTAGTTTTGGCGAACGCCAGGCTCAGTTCTCGTTTAGCAATAATTTGATTCCCGATACCCTGGGGGTACGTCTTGCCGGGATTTCCCGAGTCAGCGACGGCTTTACCGAAAATACGCTGCTCGATGACAATGCCGACGAGCAAAGCGGGCGAGCCGGTCGCCTGAATTTAGTTTGGACGCCAGCCGACCGCTGGAACGTCAGCCTCAACGCGACCCTGGCCAGCACTGAAGACGACGCCAGCGTTTACGTTCCCATTGACCAAGAAGACCCGTTTGAAACTGCCCGCAGCGACAACGGCAACTTTGATCTAGACACCAACACCCAAGCCCTGAGAGTGGGCTATGAAGGCGATAGCCTACAATTTACGTCGATTACATCGCGGAATGAAACTGACTACGACTACACAAGCGTCAATGATGACTTTGCCCTGGTCTCGATCGACGATCTTGAGCAGGAAATCTTTAGCCAAGAGTTTCGGCTCCAGTCGCCCGCTACCGCTGATCAGTTTCAGTGGATTGTGGGAGCCTTTTTCCAAAGCCGCGACTTCCGTCTGGGCTTTGAGGATGACTATATGTTTGCCTTTCCCGATTTTGGCATTCCCTTCCCTGGCACCGACGCTAGCGCGTCAGCTTATCAGCAAACGACCTACGCCGGCTTTGCCCAAATCGACTACAAGCCGATTGAACCATTAACGTTGACGGCTGGACTCCGCTATGAATTCTGGCAAGAAGAGCTGGATCGCGACGCTTCAACTTTTAGAGCCTCTGAAGGCGGTGCCGTTATGCCATCGCCATTAGCTCCCCTCTCTGAAATTGATGATTCAGACATTGATGGGGATGTCTGGCTGCCGCGATTTGCCATCAATTATCAAGTCAGTCCTAACGTGGGCGTTTACGGCAGCATCGCTCGCGGCTACCGTCCGGGGACTCACAACTTTTTGGCGTTTACCGATGAAGAACTCATCATTGAACCGGAGAACTCTTGGAGTTATGAACTGGGGCTCAAGTCATCCTGGTTTGGCGATCGCCTCGGGATCAATCTGGCCGCTTTTTACAACGACATTAGCGACTTGCAGGTGCTAGTGCTGGATGATTCATTCCTCTTTGCTGATATCTCTACCGCCGATGCCCGCGCCATCGGAGCTGAGTTAGAAATCAGAGCTACCCCCTTTGACGGGTTCGATATCGTTGCTGGCTTGGGCTACACCGATGCCGAATTCACCGACAACACGAATCCTTTCACCGGAGAAGATTTTGACGGCAATAACCTGCTCTATGCGCCTGACTACACCTACAATGTCGCCCTGCAGTATCGCAGCCCCAAAGGCTTTTTTGGCCGATTAGAGGTGCAGGGCGTCGGCACGGTCTTCTTTGATGAAGCAAATGATATTGAAGAAGATCCGTTTACGCTGGTGAATGCTCGCGTCGGCTACGAATTTGAGGCGGTTGGGCTCTACCTATTTGCCAATAACCTATTTGATACTGAATATGTAACGCTCGCCTTTCCGGGATTTGGCGGCGATGTTTTAGCCGGATATGGCGATCGCCGCACCTTTGGCATTCAAGTCCGCAGCCAGTTCTAACATTTGGCAGGGATCGACTTGCTGCAGTGGGCTCTAATGGAGCAGGCAAGTCAGCGTAGAAGGGACTTTACGCCAAGGAGACGATATTGCCAGTGCCCAGTTTCGTCCCTAAAAACGCAGCGGCATCACCAGCAGCTAAGATTATCATCAGATGTTCTCTGGTTTTTCGGCACCTTCCACTGCAGGCTGACTTTGTACCAATTTTGCATACCAATTCTGAAAGCTAGCGTTAGACACCGTAGATAGAAGTGTGGCGGGTCCTGCCCGGAGCGCTTTGTATGGAGGCGCGCGGAGGGAGCTAGCCCAGAAGACTTTGGGGAGCATCTGTGATCCGAATTCAAAGAATCTGATACGGCTTATCTTCAAACCGCGTGAACTTTGTTTAATAGCCTTAGGATTCGGGGATCAACGACGTGCAGTATAGTGCTATCAACAATACTTCTCATTAGGGACGTCTTATGCTGGTGATTCAGGGACTCAGCAAGACCTACAACAACGGCATTCAAGCATTGAGAAATATTTGTCTACAAATTCCCCACGGAATTTTTGGCCTACTGGGGCCAAACGGAGCAGGCAAATCATCTTTGATGCGGACGCTGGCCACCTTGCAGACGGCAGATAAGGGTAGCGTTACTTTAGACGGCATAGACTTATTGCAAAACGTGCAGCAGGCGCGTCGCTATCTAGGCTACCTGCCGCAGGATTTTGGCGTCTATCCCCAAGTCTCGGCGGCTGAGCTATTAGACCAGCTTGCCGTCTTCAAAGGTTTTGTGAATGCCAAAGAACGGCGGGCGATTGTGGCAGAGCAGCTGCAGTTGGTAAACCTCTACGATCAGCGCGACCAAAAGTTGGGCACTTTTTCCGGCGGCATGCGGCAGCGGTTTGGTATTGCCCAAGCCCTACTGGGCTCTCCTCGGCTAGTGATTGTCGATGAGCCCACCGCTGGCCTTGACCCAGCAGAACGAATTCGCTTTCAAAATCTGCTGGCCACCATTGGCCGCGATCGCGTCCTCCTGCTTTCCACCCACATTGTCGAAGATGTTGCCGAACTGTGTCCTAAAATGGCCATCCTCAATCGCGGCAAAATTGTGCAGCACGGTAGTCCCCAAACCTTAATGGCGCACCTGGCAGGTCACGTTTGGATGCGCGAAACTGATCCCACTACCGTCATTGATCCCCGGTGGACAATTATCACTACCCGCATGGAGCGCGGCCTGCGCTGCATCCGCGTCCTCAGCGACACCCCCCCCAGCCCAGAGTTTCGCGCCGTTGAGCCCGACCTCAACGATGTCTACTTCACCGCGCTGATGGACCGGCCAGTGGCGATCGCTGTCTAAGAAGAGTGGCTGGGTGAGAGGGTAGCTGGGTGAGAGGGTGACTGAGTAATGAGTTATTTGGGTAACCAGCTCTGCCACCCCCTTCCCCCTTTACGCCCCTAAATTCATCTTCCCTTTTTCTAATACACGCTTACCCCCATACTCCCTAACTCCCCCTGCCCCATGTTCTCCGCCCCCGTCTTCACCTTCGAGAGTCGCTATCACCTGCGTCGGCCTACTTTTTGGATTATTGCGCTGGTGTTTTTTGCGATCGCCTTCACCGATATGGTGGCGAACGGCGGCGAGGGCAACGCCTTTTTCTACGTCAACAGTCCGCTACAAATTTTTCAGACGACGATTTGGTACACCATCTTCGGCATTTTGGCAGCGGCCGCCTTTGTGGCGGAAACTTTCGTGCGGGATACGCACCACCGTACGGAGGAACTGGTGCTGGCGACCCCCATTCGCAAAAGTCGCTACTTGGCGACGCGATTTTGGGCCGCATTTGGCATGTCGCTGTTAGCCTTTTCGGCCTATCTGCCGGGGATGGTGATTGGTAGCCTGATGCCCGGGCTAAATCCTTACGCCATTGGGCCGCTGCGGCTAGATGCCTATGTGCTCAGCTATCTGTTGGTGACGGTGCCGAATCTGTTTTTAGTATCGGCGATCGCCTTTGGTCTGGCCGCCCGCACCCGCAACTTAGCCATCACCTACGCGGGGGCGATCGTGCTGGTCATGTTTTACCTAGCCTCGCTGCTGATGGTGGGGATAGATGTGATCAACTTTGAGCAGTATCGGCTGTGGGCGCTGGCCGACCCCTTTGGCTTCTATGCGCTAGAAGAGCAGGCGCTGGCGTGGACGGTGTACCAATACAACACGCTGATGCCGCCGATTAGCGGCACGCTGATTGGCAATCGATTGCTGTGGCTGGCAATCGCGATCGCCATCTGGCTCAGCAGTTACCTAAGCTATTCCCTCCGGTTACTCATCCGCAAAGTTGACAAATCGGCTAAGCCACAGAGCCCGGCCCGGGCTCTGACTCAACCATTACCCGGTGCCGCCAGCAGCACGCCTCAGCAAGGCCGGATGGCGAGGGGATATTGGGGCTATGCCAGCCTTGGGCAAGATGACGAAGTTCTTTATTTGCGGTGGAAAAGACCCGCGCTCAACGGCCGCGATTACATTCGTCAATGGCTGTACCGCAGTCGGTTTGAAACCAGCCTGATTTTGCAGGGCCGGGCGTTTTTACTGCTAACGGCGGGCGGCCTGGTGAGCTTGGTAATGGCGGCAATCGGCAGTCGCTCATTCAACTATTCCAACCCCAGCACCGACATTCTGATTCACGCTGCCAACCTGTATTTTGAATACATTTTGTTTGCCATCATCGTGGTGTATGCCGCCGAGGTCATGTGGCGCGATCGCACCCTGCAGTTGCAGTCAGTCATTGACGCCACGCCCGTTTCCAATGGCGTCTTGCTGCTGTCAAAACTGACGGCGCTGTTTGTCATCATCACGCTGAATCTGCTGCTGGCGATGGGGGTGCTGATCGGCTACCAGCTGCTCAACGGCTACACCGATTTGCAGTTGCCGCTGTATGTGCAGATGCTGTTTCTAGAGCACGGCCCCTACTTTTACATCACGGCGGCTCTGGCGCTGTTCACCCAGGTCATTACCCGCCGCAAATATCTAGGCATGGCCCTGGTGGTGCTGATTTCCCTCTCCCACATTCCGCTGGATGCCCTGGGCTGGTATCACAATCTCTATCGCTTTGCGGCTACCAACGACATTGAATATTCTCCAATGAATGGCTACGGCGGTCTGTTCGTTGGCCATCTTTGGTATGTACTTTACTGGAGTCTGTTCGCAGCAGTGCTGCTGGTGCTGGCCTATATCGTGTGGCCGCGCGGTGTGAGTCAAAGCCATATCTGGCGCTCTTGGCGGCAGGGCTGGCAGCAAGCCCATCGCACCGTCAAGCGATCGCTGGCGGGCGGGGTGCTGCTTTTTGCCGGAGTGGGCACTTGGATTGGCTACAACACCCTGTTTGTAAATGCCTACCAGCCGCCGGGTAAAGAGGCCACGGCAGCGGCGATTGAGACCCGCTTTAAGCAGTACGAAAACCTACCGATGCCCGTCGTTACTGACACGCAGCTCACCATCGAGCTGTATCCCGACCAGCGCTACTTCCAAGCAAGCGGGCAATACACCCTGGAAAACCGCACCGACCAGCCGATTTCAGAAATTCATCTGCTGACCTTTATCAACCTGAAGCTGCAGGACGTGTTCTATCCTGGGGCCACGCTGCGAGAGGCCCATCCCGAATGGGGCTACTACATTTATGACTTAGCAACGCCACTGCTGCCAGGAGAACAGCAGGCACTCCAGTTTCAGACCGCGACGGAACCGGCTCGGGGCTTCCGCAACCAGGTAGATAGCGACGATGTCTATATGATTTATCCCAATGATGTCGTTCACAACGGCACGAACCTCTACAGTCCCTTTATTCTGCCGTTTGTGGGCTACACCAAAATGGTGGAGCAAAAGGAAGCTTGGCTGCGGGAAAATCTAGGACTGCCGCCCCTGGACGATCGCATGCGGCCCCACGATGACCCGACTGGACTGGCGCAAGCGCTGATGGTGTCGCACCTGGGCTGGGGCAGCACCGACATCACGATTGGCACCGCCGCTGACCAAACCGCCGTCACGGCCGGGCAACTGGTGGAGGATTGGCAGGAAGGCGATCGCGCCTACTTCCGCTACCAGTCCACTGAGCCGACCCGGGGTAAGTTCACCATTTTCTCCGCCCGCTACGACATCTATCGCACTGAGGACTATCGCGTCCCCATTGAGATTTACCACCATCCCCAGCACGCCAAAAATGTAGCGCTGATTGCCGAACAGGTGGGCGCAGCCCTCACCTTTTACGAGGACACCTTTGGCCCCTATCCCTTCGAGCAAGTGCGGGTGGCAGAATTCGTCTATTACGACGGTATGGCATTTTCTGAAAGCGGCACCCTGGGCATCCCCGAGGTGCTGGTGTGGAAAAGCGAGGCCACGGGTGCCGGTCGTGAGTCTTTAGTGGACTGGGTGAGCTACCTGCTAGCCCACGCCTGGTGGGAAGATCAGCTGATTGCCGCCGACGTGTCTGGGGGCATGGCCATTCGCGAAGCCCTCAGCGCTTATGCCAGCGAACTCTATCAGCGATCGCGCCGCGCCCCAGCAGACCATCGCCAGGCCAAACAGCAGCTGATGCGCGACTACTTCCGACGACGAGGCAAAATCGACTTTGAGGAGCCCCCCCTGGCAGACATCTATAACGAACTGCCGGTTGCTCGC
>JBCCNE010000295.1:0-6335 GCA_039026015.1 Cyanobacteria bacterium P01_C01_bin.70
AAATTTTGATTCTTTCCTACGGGAAGGACACAGCCCGGTGTTCTTTGTTCTTCATTCTCCAAACTTTGAACTCTGAATGCCGCACTCTGCTACGGTTACTTAATATTCGCCTCGCATCACCTGCTTCATTTCCTGGACGGCCCGCTCCAGGCCGACCAAGGCAGCGCGGCTAACAATGGTATGGCCAATGTTGAGTTCTTCCATGCCTGCGATACAGGCGACAGGGTAGGTATTTTGATAAGTCAAGCCATGGCCAGCATTAACTCGTAATCCCGCGGTGATCGCTTCTTTGGTACCAACCTGGAGATAGTTCAGTTCTTCAGCTTGCTCGGCTTCGCTGTGGGCTTCGGCATAGCGCCCTGTATGTAGTTCAACGAACTGAGCAGTGGTTTCTTTGGAGGCGGCAATTTGGTCGGGCTCAGCATCGATAAACAAGCTGACGGGAATTCCAACCCCCTGCAAAGTGGCGACGACTTGGGTGATGCGATCGCGCTGTCCGGCAATATCGAGTCCGCCTTCAGTGGTAACTTCTTCACGTTTTTCAGGCACAAGGGTGACGTAATCAGGCTTGATGTCGAGAGCGATATCCACCATTTCCGACGTGGCAGCCATTTCTAGATTTAAATGAGTGCGCACAGTTTGCCGCAACAGTCGTACGTCTCGCTCTTGAATATGGCGGCGGTCTTCCCGTAGGTGCACAGTGATACCATCGGCCCCGGCCAGCTCTGCAAGCACGGCTGCCGCGACGGGGTCGGGTTCAACGGTGCGGCGAGCTTGGCGAATGGTGGCGATGTGATCAATATTGACGCCCAGTGTCGGCACAGATTCTCTCCCATTAACTTGCAGATGACTTCTCGATTGTAATCAGGAACGAGCAGCGACAGGCGCTAAGGAGCTTCCCCAGCGTGATACGAACTGCGTACTAAGGGGCCAGAGCGAACGTGGTCAAAGCCGAGCGATCGCGCAATTTCACCCAGATGTTTAAATTCTTCAGGGGTCCAATACTTTTGCACCGGCAAATGGGCCAGCGAGGGCCGCATATACTGGCCGAGAGTGACGCGATCACAGTCCACTGCCCGCAGATCCTTCAGAGTCTCGACGATTTCAGCTGCCGTTTCTCCATGCCCCAGCATCAGCCCTGATTTCGTAGAAATGCTGGGATTCACCGCTTTGACGTGACGCAAAACGGCCAAAGAGCGATCATAGCGACCGCCACGGCGCACCGGAGTTTGCAGGCGAGGGACGGTCTCGACATTGTGGTTGTAGCAAGCCGGTTGCGCCAGCGCCACCGTTTCTACCCGCTGACGCTGCTGCACAGCGCCATTCTTGCCGCCCCAGAAATCGGGGGTGAGCACTTCGATTTGAGTATCGGGGGTGCGATCGCGAATCGCCGTTATGGTTTTTACAAACCAACTCGCCCCCTTATCAGGCAAATCGTCCCGCGCCACAGACGTGAGCACCACATACTTGAGCCCCAACAGCGCTACCGATTCAGCGACCTTAAACGGCTCCTCTGCATCCAGCGGCATGGGGGCGTGACCTTTATCGACCTGACAAAAGGCGCAGGCGCGGGTGCAGGTCGGCCCCATCAACAAAAAGGAGGCGGTCTGATTGCGATAGCATTCGCCCCGATTAGGGCAGCGACCCTCTTCGCAAATCGTATGAATGCCTCGCTGTTTAACAATGCGCTGTACAGTGGAAAGATCACTCGCTCGACCAATTGAAGGACGCAGCCAAGCGGGCAGATTGATCAGCTCAGGAGGAGAAGTCGGCATATTATCAGAAGCTAAGAACAGACGTTAAAGATGAGAATGATTTACGTACACGACAGCAGGCAAATACAGATCCGCCCGGCAGTCTGACAATTTAACAGAGCCAGGTAACGCAATAATTGCTGGAGATAAGGTTGCTGATTGATCGACTGTAACCAATGGCATCACACCAAGCCGCGCTCAATCTAAAGACACGCTTTATCTTCATACTCTTAAAAGATAGCGCTGGTTACGATGGGGCACTCTAGGTCGCAGACAGCCACCAACAATAGCAACATTGCCATCAATATTATTGAAGACTCCGATTATGGATCGGATAAAGGACTGATTCACAGACGATCGCTCAAGCCGCCGCTAACATCCACAAATTTTCACGAGATCTCAGTCTCGATTGAGAAAACTTCGTTAGTATTTGCTGTACGCAGCTTAACTACTTCAGCGATTAAAATCTTTTGGAGAAAAGGATTGCCCTTGTTACGCTATTGAATGGCAGCAATTGGTGGACAACCAGACTTAAGTCAGCGACCGTCGTTGAAAATTCGTTATTCATCAACTGCACTTTTACCGCATAGGAGTCAACCGTGGCAACGCACAAAATTCTGGTGATTGATGACAGTCGCGTGATTCGCATGCGCGTCCGAGATATGTTGCCCCAGGGCAATTTTGAAGTCTTGGAAGCAAAAGATGGCGTTGAGGGCCTCAATGCCATTCGCGAGCAGCGCCCCAACCTCATCATGCTGGACTTTTTGCTGCCGCGTATGAGCGGGTGGGAAGTCTTTCAGGAGGTGCAAGCGCAGCCTGAACTTCAGCGAATTCCTTTAGTTCTGATGTCGGGCCGTAAGGAAGAAGTCACGGAAAAGATTACGGAACCCTTTGAGTTTTTTGAGTTTATTCAGAAGCCCTTTGAGCAGAAAGAACTCATCGAAGCCATCAAAAAGGCGATGGCCAAAGCGCGCAAACCGCGACCGACAACAGTGGCAGCGGCAACAGCTCCAGCAACCGGCGGCAGCGGCGATGCTGAGGTACGGGCCCTTAAAGTCAAAGTTGCCAAACTCGAAGCAGAAGTTGCCCAACTAAAAGCACAGACTGCCAAAATCTTGGCGTTTATCAAACAGAAATTGCGCTAGCGGGCAGCTTGAGAGGAAATCACTTAAATTTCCGTGTCGCGATAATCCCAAAGATTTTTAGGGCTTCCTCAGTAAATTAGTGCTGGGAATGTTTCGGCAAATCATCTGCGACACATTTGGTAGCCTATGCTTTTCTCCTCATGCTTTTTACCCCGGAAGCGGTAATCACCCGTGAAGTCTTGGTTTTGCGACCAAGCCGACTCTCATCTTGGGCCAGATAGCACAGTTGCGAGATATCGAGCAGTGCTGGAACTCCTTCAAGACCGTGCGGAAGTTTGCTGAAAGCCGCTCACCGCGGCTGAGTGTTGTTTGAGGCTTGGCGGTCAAGACACCTTCAGTTTGGCTTTCAACTGCTCCCGCACGAAGCGATTCACCGTATCGTACTTAAGGTCTAAGTTGCACTCTTCCCGCAGCCACTCAACGATGGCACCATAGCTGCTAAAGCCGGTTTCCGACGCCAATTGTTGTTTCAGCTTGGTTAAGGCTGCCCCTTGAATTTTTGGGATGGCTCCGGGGGCTTTCCTTGCCGTTAACAGTGCTGAGAGTCCACCTTGTCGGTAAGTGGCTAACCAGCGGGTCACCGTGGCGGGGCTCCGACCCAGACGCTCATGGAGTTCCTGTCGCTGGCGGACCTGCCCCGTTTTGACCCACCACAGCATCAGCAGGCGTTCTTTTTGATTCCCTCGCTGGGCTTGTGACTTTTTTCTAGGTACTCAGCCGTCTCGCTGATCTTGACAACAAAAGGACGGGCCATCGCTCAACCGAGGTAAGGATACTCCGCCCATTATGCTCAACTTCATTTCAGATCGGTATTAAGTGGGTTAAGCTAATGCCGATGAGTTTTAAAACACTCAGATAGCATGAGATCATGAGCTGTAATCTCCAAGTCGCTGCAGCCCTGATAGGCAGATTCTTGATCTGCTTTGTTCATCAAAAGATGCTTAGCTATTGGAAAACAGATCCCAACCGATATAGGCACTTTCATTCTGGAGAAATTCATCAATAAATTTTTCTCCGCCACTAACTTCATCTTCAGTCTTCGTACGAATCAGGCTCCAAAATAAACATTGATAGCCGTTCTCATTACTCGCGACTACTGTGCCAACTTTTCTCCTTTCCGATAGATTGATTCCAGCCTCCGCTAATTCCTCGTCATAATCCACTCCAAAACTATACTCTTCGCTTGCTTCACCATTTATGAATAACTGATAGCCCATCCAGCCTGATGCATCACTGAAATAAAAATAGATCGCTTTTGTTAGGAATTCTTTTGATAATCCTTGCGCTAACGCTTCTACGCCATCTGCTGGATAAATCATCCCATTATAAAAACTCCACTCTTGCCCTTTTTGTTGATCAAAATGCCAGTCGCCTTGAAAAGAATTTAGGTAAACAGAATTTTCTAATTGGTCTTTGTCTCCTTTGACGATGACGGCATCAACATTACCGCCAAATTCGTCAAAATCGAATCCTACTTTACTTACCATGGCGTTTTCCTATCTATCCGTAAATACACTTGAGTATTTCAAATTATGACCCTAATAAACTTGGCTATCTGATTCGGCATTTGATATAAAATCTATCTGTAAAAGAATAGAAAGAGCCATTGGAAGCCTAACTTTGGCCTGCAGTGGCGGCAGATAAGCTCGAAGTCAGCATCAGCGACTCTGGCTCGTTCGCTGGCATGAAGCGTTGGGCTGCAGGAAACAGCTTTATCTAGTAGTTTTGAGACGCAACACTATCCTCCCAACCAAGATAAGACTGTCAACACAACACCGATAATAAGTATTATGAGTGGTAATTCAATCCAATATAGATGAGTACTGCCAGCAATCTTTCGTCCCCAAAAATATTTTTTTTGCTTGCGATGCATTTCATCGGCATGATCTGCAATCTGAGATGGCATGGTTAATGCTTGATCCTCAAAAAATACGATGTCTAATTGTTTTAAAAAATTTGATGCTCTTTCTCAATTTCGCCAATAAAGCTCTGTATATGAAAGCGAGAACAGTGTGCTAAGAAGACCAATAAAACTAACCAGTAAAGATAGCTGTAAATTATAGTGATTAATTTGACTTTCAAATAGAATTACTGTAGTGAGAGCTGATGTGATTAATAAAGCATAATTAACTGCATTTGACCTTTGTTCTTCACGGTGTTGAGCATGATTTCTTGTCTCTTGATATAAGCCCCATAATAGCCCTCGCTGTATTTTCTTGACCTCACTAAAACTTCACGAGAATCCATCAAAGAACCTCCAGAATTTACATTCTAGTTCTCTTAATATTGCAATTGTAACTTAATAAATTCCCATGTCCTACAGATAACTTAGCAGTACCACCCTAACCAGGAGATAAATCTGCTCAATTGCTTACTAGAGAGAATCTTCCCATCTACTATGATGAGCTTTTAAAGCCATCTCAACACTTGTTTTTTAAGGTTTTGATGGCTTTTTATCCTAATTTATCAAGATGGTCAATGGCGGGCATGGAGCAGGTTGAATATGATGTCGGCAACAGATTAGACTGAGAGAAGCCTGGCTAAGCTTCCTGATTGCATGACCTTGATGTTTGCTCAAAGCTTTTTCCTGCATAGCCTAGAGCTGTCTTGTCGAACTGTGAGAATACCCCCCTAGTTTAGATGGGGCGGTAGCAGTGACAGGGCGGCGATCGCCAAGAACAGCAGGCTGGTTACGGTTTCTAACAGGGCGACTCGCTGAATTTTGGTGTGGCGGTACCAGTCTTGCAGGCACAAGATTAGGCCAAACTTGAGCAAAACAACGCCAAAAGCCGCTGCCGTTATGAGTGACAGCCAGTGCACCTGCCATAGCCCCAAGATAATGCCGGTGGCGACACTATGAAAAATCAGACCCGGGATGATTGATGCTTCGCGCCGTTTTCGCAGCTTGACGCTAAAAATAGCGCTGGAAAAAAACAGGCTGTTGAGTATCCAGAGCCCAACTACAGGCCAAGACAGCCCTCCTGCGGTTACCGTGTAAGCCAGCGGAGCCGACAAACATACGGCGGCAAACGTAATCAGTTCATTCCACACGGACTTTTGCTGCCGCTGCCACACTGAAACGCCATCCACCAGCGTCGCCGCGATCGCCACGCCATAAATCCCCCATAGAGGCCAGCGCACCTGACTTTGCCAAAGCAGCCAAAGGGCGATCGCGATGGCGATACCGCAATAAATTCCTGCCCACAGCAAAAGTCGCGGTTTCCACCGGCGCTGCTGCCGAATCTGCAACACCAAAGGATGTTCTGCTTGAAAGGCACAGTAGGCACAAATCAGCGCTAGCGTAGTTGTCCAAGTCCACTGTTGGGCAGCCGCGGCCCCGGTGATAAAGGACACCGCCAGCACCACATACACCCCATGTCTGGGGGACATTGTGGGTCGATACCAGTGTCGCCAATTATGCGGAGATGTCGTTGAA
>JBCCNE010000296.1:0-6326 GCA_039026015.1 Cyanobacteria bacterium P01_C01_bin.70
CGCTCCCGCTGCCACCAACGCCTCGGCTAACTGTACCTGCCGATCCAGCGCCAAAATGTGGGGCACCGTTACCGACAGCGTAATTGTCGGTAGTCGTTCTCGGGTTTGTCTGGTCAGCGCCAGTACGTCCTCGGCCTCAAATCGGATACCCTGAGCATAAAACGCATCGAAATTACCGATCTCAATCAGGTCAGCGCCCGCTGCGACCGGTGCAATAAACGCCTCGACCTCAACGGCCGATACGCAGATTGGTAAATTCGTCAGTCCTTTGGCCAGCCGCACGAGGTCTGCATCGGCAGCGATATCGAGCAAAGTGGCTCCGCCTTGATCCGCTGCACGTACCACCGCCGCCACGCGATCGCGATCAAAATTCGTCAATCCACTAATAATTTTCAGCGCTCGGCCTTGGGCAAATGCCGTTTGAAGCTTGGCTTGCATAGTCAAAGAATCCCCGTAATCAGGTTCGTAACTTGACCTATTTTGCCATCACCTGGGATTAGCGGCGGCGAGTGTAAACATCACGGGGGCTAGGGGCTGTCATCATTTAGAGCCTGAATCCTGATGCTGAGAGCGGTTCAGCCCCTAGCTAGTTTCGCAGATCGGGCGCGGTAATGCCTATGTCGCAAGGGTTTTGAGTTTAATTGATGACGCGCCCTAGCTTAGCCAATAGCCGCTGTTGACCAGACAGGCACTTGGCAATTCGAGGCGATCTCTCGGCAGCACTCGGTCTCGTGGTGAGTTCTCAGAGCTAACTTACCGGGGAAATCTTAAAGGTCTCTAGATTAAGATTGGATCAGCATTTGAGTGCTCCTCTGCAAGAATCGTCAAAAGTGTAAACGTTTTGACGGCATTGACTTTCACGAAGTTTGTAAATCACTTCTCAAGGCATCAGACATTGCCAATGCAGCCGACATTCCAATAGAGACCCAGTTCGTGTAAGTTCTTTTTTTGGAGTGAAAATTAATCAACTGAAAATAATTACTTCAAGATTTGCAATTGTCAAAAAAGTTTCAAATGCTGAATGCCAAAAAAGCATTGCAATCATGCAGCAACTGCACTGAGCCTGAAATTTAGTAGTGAGAGGTACTAAATTACAACGCTTCGATTTAGTACAGTACCTGGCAGCGTAATTTTTGGAAAAGTCGCTGGCTCTTTAGAGCCTTTAGTTTCGTCCAACAGTCTGATTTTGTCCCCTTTTTGAGAGCCACCCTCGTGACTATTCAATCTGATTTGCCATCTGTAACGGAACCCATTTCAGCATCTGAAGCCACATCTACTGATCGCCAACTCACGTATTGGCAACTGATACTTTGTGCCGGGGCGATCGGGGTTGTCGGCGGCATCGTGGCTACGATTTACTACTTCATATTAGAGAGCCTGATGCACGGTGTCTGGCATAGTTTGCCGAAGCAGATTGAGCCCTATTTTCCCAGTTGGCTACCGACCAATAATTATGTATGGATAGCCACGACGATTGGCGGCTTTTGTGTAGGTTTGGTGCTCTATTTTATGGGTTTGCCGGGGGAAATGGCCCAGGTTGTAGACAAGATTCATCAGCCCGGACGCATTGATATTCGCAAAACCCCGGCGATGGTGCTGGCATCTCTGGTGGCCATTACTTCTGGCGGCAGCGCCGGTCCAGAGGCTCCCTTGGTGCAGGTAAATGGCAGCTTTGGCAGTTGGCTGGGCGACACCCTCAGGCTCGATACTGACTGTGTGCGAGTCCTGACCTTTTGCGGCATGAGTGCAGCTTTGGGAGCCTTTTTTGGTGCCCCCATTGGAGCGGCAATTTTTGCCCTAGAAATCCCCCATCGACGCGGGCTTGAATATTATGAAGCGATCGCCCCTGCCGTGATTTCGGCTATTTTTTCGTTTGCCGTTTTTCGCATTAGCACCGGCATGACGATTGGCGGCTTTTATCACTTTGAAACGGTGCCCTCTCTGACGCCAATGAATCTGTTTGAAGGCTTAGTACTAGGCGTTATCGGAGCTGGCATAGCGGTGATGTTTATTGCCGTCTTTCGGCTTGTGGGACGCCTGCTAGAACCCCTAGAGCACTATCGAATTTTACTCGCGACCTTGGGCGGACTGGCCATTGGCTTGATTGCGTTCTTCTTTCCCCAAACCTTATTTTTTAGCGAAGAACAGATTCACACCGTCATTGAGACGGGGACGACCCTTGGCGTCACCATGCTGCTGCTGGTTGCGGTGGCCAAAATGTTTGCCATTGGTTTCACGCTGCATTCGGGATTTCTCGGTGGCTTTATTTTTCCGCTGTTTTTTATTGGCGCCAACGTGGGCTTGGCGATCGCCCTCGCGGTGCCCCAAGTGCACCCCACCGTGGGCATGGTTTGCCTGATGGCCGCAGTGAATGTGGCTGTGACCAAAACTCCCATCAGCACCAGCATTATTCTCAGCGTGCTGTCGGGGACGGCGATGCTGCCGGTGATTGTAATTGCCAGTTTCACCAGCTTCTTGCTCACTAGCCAAATTGCCATGATTCGCACCCAGCGATCGCGCTCTGTGGATGAAGAAACGATCCCGGTCTGGTCACAAAACGGATTCATTGCCGGATTGCAACAAATCACCAAGCCCCGGCAGCCAGAGCGCCTGCCGGCTGAATAGGCTTCGCTAACCCAGGCGAGAAATGATTTACCTAGCTGACTGCAGGGCTTTAGTGCCGTCATTTCAGTCTTAGCTCAGTCTCAGCGATCGCCAGCGGGAAACCAATGCTTGGTCCTAAAGGCAAACGTTGCCGCGCAGGGCTTTCGTTTCGCCGCGCTGCTTCTTGCGGTCAAGGCGTTTTTGGTCAGCACTTTTAGACCGCTTGGTGAGCTGACGTTTCTTGGGAGTGTAGGTCACCTGCTGGATCAGTTTTTTGAGGCGCTTAAGGGCTTCTGCTTTATTTTGCTCTTGAGTGCGGTGCTCTTGCGCCTTAATTACTACAACGCCATCTTTGGTGATGCGGTTATCGTTGAGCTGCAGCAGGCGTTCTTTATGCACAGACGGCAGTGATGAAGCGCAAATGTCAAACCGCAGGTGAATCGCCGTTGCCACTTTGTTCACATTTTGGCCCCCGGCTCCCGACGATCGCACGGCAGTCAGTTCAATTTCGTGATCTGAGATCGCGGTGCGATTGGTAATCTGCAGCATCAGCCAAGCTCTTACATCAGTCCTGAAAGCTAGCATTACACATCATAGACGAGAGGTGTTGGCGCAGCCTGCCGGCAAGGCTTCGCCATTATGGGGGGATGATTTTGGATTCTGGCTCTGCTTCGCACCGGCGAGGCCTACGTTCTTTGGTTTCGTAAACTCTGAACTCCGTAGGGCTTTGCCTTCCCGCAGGGTACTCCGAACTCTATGGGCCGCACTCCACTTGCCGCATTCGGTTGCAGTGCCTCCATCTAAAGCTACCCCCCGCCGAACTGATGGTTTGGCAGGGGGTAGCGGCGTCAATGAGGCCAGTTTAATGGGAGCGATTAAGGAACGATCGCGGCAGCCTGCGCCGGAGCGACTGTGGGCACTGCTGGCCCTACTGACACTTTGACGCTCTCGGGCTGCGCCCAAAGAATCAGCCGGGGCTCTAGAGAACTATGTAGATAACGATGCTTCGGCAGCAGGCGCAGGGAAAGCCCCTGTAGACCGCTGCTGCTGTACTGCATTTCAGCGCGATATAGACTCTTGCCGGTCGTATCCTGCCCCTGATACTCCATCGTGATGGAAGTGCCGCTGTGCATTTCACCATCAACCTGCACGGTGCCTTGATACAGTTCCACCGCCACATCTTCTGGCGATAGCTGACCCAAGGCGATTTTGGCCTGCACGTTGAACGTTTGATTGACCTGCAGGTCTGTGGGAGCAGCGATATCGATCGCTTCAATATTGATGGCATACCAGCGTTCATACAGCCGCGTTTGCCAAGCGGACAGTTCTCGTGCCGGTTCAAACTGGACAGCGCTGAGCTGTTGGAGGCGATCGCTAGCCATAAAGTAGGCCCGTCTCGCATATTCCTTGACCATGCGAGACGTATTAAACAGGGGGGTGTTGAGATACACTGAGTTTTTCATCTTGGCGACCCACCCGCGCGGCACGTTATTTTCGTCACGATCATAAAAGAGCGGCACGACTTCTTTTTCGATCAGCTCATACAGAGCATTGGCTTCAACTTCGTCTTGATAGTCAGGGTCGTCATACACTTCCCCAGAGCCAATTGCCCAGCCGGTTTTCACATAGTCGGCCTCATCCCACCAGCCGTCTAGCACGCTGAGATTGAGCAATCCGTTCATCGCCGCTTTCATGCCGCTGGTGCCAGAAGCCTCGCGAGGCCGTCGCGGATTGTTGAGCCAAACATCCGCTCCGGCCACCATGGCGCGGGCGGTGTGAATGTCGTAATTGGGGACAAACACAATCGAGCTGTCAAGCCCTTCATCGCGGGTGAAGTGGATGATGCTGCGAATGAGCTCTTTGCCGGGAATATCCTTCGGGTGCGCCTTGCCCGCAACCACAAACTGCACGCGGCGATCTTTGCGACCGTTGCCCGTAATGATTTTGCGAATACGCTCCAGATCCTTAAGGAAGAGCGTAGCCCGCTTGTAGGTGGCAAAGCGGCGGGCAAAGCCAATGGTGAGCACCGACGGATCAAGTACTTCCTCTGCCTTGGCCAGTTCCTGAGGCGACGCATCGCGATTAAGCAGGCTCTGATGCAAACGGTTACGCGCATATTTGACGAGTTGCGAACGGCAGATCTCGTGGTTGCGCCACAGTTCGCCATCGGGAATCGATTTAACGCGCTCCCACAGCGGATCTTGGGCCCCGGCTTGCGACCAGTTGGGGCCGAGGTAGCGATCGTAAAGTTCTTGAGTGGGCTTGGCGACGCAGCTCCGGGCGTGAACGCCATTAGTAATAGAGGTGATGGGCACCTCAGACTTAGGGAAATCTTGCCAGAGGCCGCCAAACATATCGCGCGAAACGGCCCCGTGCAGCTTGCTGACGCCATTCACAAAAGTCGCCGTTTTGATTGCGAGCACCGCCATACTAAAGGGCGTTGATAGATCGCCAGTGGCTTCGCGTCCAAGGGCCAAAAATTCATCATCGGAAAGACCAAACTGCCGGGCGTAGTGCCCCAGGTAATACAGAATCTTGTCGGCACCAAAGAGGTCAATGCCTGCCGGAACCGGGGTATGGGTGGTAAAAATCTGGCTGGAGGTAGCTACCTGCAGCGCTTCCGGATAGGACAGCCCCTTATATGCCATCAGCATGCGAATGCGCTCTAGGGCGAGAAAGGCGGAGTGCCCTTCATTCATGTGATATGCAGTGGGCTTGAGCCCTAGGGCTTCCAACATGCGCACGCCGCCGATTCCTAGCATGATCTCTTGGTGAATCCGCATGTCGATATCGCCGCCGTAAAGGCGATCGCAGATATCTTGGTCATACTGATTGTTCGGCTCAATGTTGGTATCAAGCAGGTAAAGGGGCACAGTGCCAACCTGCACCCGCCAGATGCGCGCATAGACCGTTCGCCCAGGATAATCCACCGCAATACGAATTTCTGCGCCGTTTTCATCCCGCTCTAGCACCAGCGGCATGTTGTAAAAGTCGTTGACCGGATAGCGTTCTTGCTGCCAGCCGTCAGCGTTGAAATATTGGGCAAAATAGCCTTCTTGATAAAGCAGTCCCACGCCGACCAGCGGCAGTCCCAAATCACTCGCAGATTTCAGGTGATCGCCCGCCAGCACGCCCAAGCCGCCAGAATATACCGGCATACAAGAGGTGAGGCCAAATTCCATCGAAAAGTAGGCATAACACTCGTTAGGTGGGGACTGGGGACGGTTTTTGTGATACCAGGTGCGTTCACGGAGGTAATCGTCCATGCGCTGCACAGCGCGATCGGCCTGGGCTACAAACCCTGCGTCGTCAGCGGCAGCCTGTAAGCGCTGTTGGCTCACCATGCCCAACATCAAAACTGGATTGTAGTGACTTGATTCCCACAAGTCTGGATCTAGGCGACGAAAGAGTTCAACCGTGTCAACATCCCAATCCCATTGCAGGTTGTAAGCCAGCTTTCTGAGACCTTCTAAGCGGGCCGGTAGGGCAGGGGTGACATTAAAAGTACGAATTGGGCGCATAGTGACAGAGCCATAACTTGCTAACATTTAAATGACCACCACAGATCGTTGGCCACTGCCTCTGTCCATGACAATCAGTTCTCATTGTGACGAGAATGCGTCAATCTCTTTCAAGCTTTAACGTTCTCTTGGGGATTGATGACCGTAAATGGTTGCCGCCGTTACAGCAAAGTTACAAAGTAATTTTGATCGCTTCAAACC
>JBCCNE010000297.1:0-6325 GCA_039026015.1 Cyanobacteria bacterium P01_C01_bin.70
CGTTGCTGTTTGTGGTGCCACTGGAGATATCGGCAGCGCGGTTTGTCGCTGGCTTACGGCCCGCACGGACACTCGTAAATTGCTGTTGGTGGCGCGTAACCAAGAGCGGTTGCAAAATTTGCAAGCAGAGCTGGATCGCGGCGAGATTGCCGAAAGCCTAGAATCAGCTCTAGCCCAAGCTGATATCGTAGTTTGGGTGGCTAGCATGCCTAAAGGCGTCACCATTGACCCGCAAATTTTGAAGCGGCCCTGCTTGATGATTGATGGCGGCTACCCCAAAAACCTAGGCAGCCACTTTAACGCTGAGGGCGTCTACGTGCTCAAAGGCGGCATCGTAGAACATTCTCTGGATATTGATTGGCGAATTATGAGCATCGTCAATATGGATGTGCCGGCACGACAGTTGTTTGCCTGTTTTGCTGAGTCAATGCTGCTGGAATTTGAAAAGTGGTATACCAACTTTTCTTGGGGGCGCAACCAAATCACCCTCGAAAAGATGGATTTGATTGGCCAAGCGTCACTGCGGCACGGATTTCGTCCGCTGCTGAGCTTTAGTTCGGCGGTGGTCGCATCAGAAAGCTAGGCGGGCCCACACGGAGAAACTGGCGATCGCCTGACTTTCTATCCCTAACCAGTCTCAGGTATCTGGAGCAGTTGGCTACTGGACTCGGTGACCGTGACCGCGCGACCACCAGCCAGGAATTCTTTAAACAAGGAAAACAAGAACCGCTATGCTTACTGAAGGGATTCTGCTAGCAGCATAAGTTCGATTGTCACTACGGCACCCAGCTGTCAAAGCAATCCGCAGTTCAGTCAGAACTGTTTAGATCTCTAAAACCCTTGTGCAGTTGAACTTTTAAGTTCGCATTCCGCATTCTGCCGGAGCCCCTGAAAGCAAATTACCACCAGCTTTCTCAAGCAGCCTAATTTCTTATCGGGAAAGCATTTGAGCAATTCGATCATAGCCTAGCGATGATCTTGTTAATTGTTAATGCACCCAGCTTTCAGGCAGTTTATCAATCACCTCCGATGTAGCTGAAACCATGCCAACGACCCAACGCAAAACCATTCTGCTGGAGTTCGAAAAGCCTTTAGTTGAGCTCGAAGAGCGGATTGACCAGATCAGAAATCTGGCCGAAGACAACGAAGTTGACGTTTCAGCTCAACTGCGGCAGTTAGAGACGCGGGCAAATCAACTGCGGCAGGAGATTTTCGCCAGTTTAACTCCGGCGCAGCGGCTACAGCTGGCCCGTCACCCACGGCGGCCCAGTACTCTCGACTATATCCAGGCCATGAGCGATGAGTGGATCGAGTTGCATGGTGATCGCGGCTCTGGCAAAGATGACCTCGCCTTAGTGGGCGGCATCGCGCGGTTTGAGGGTCGGCCGGTGGTGATGTTGGGGCACCAAAAAGGCCGCGATACGAAAGACAATGTGGCCCGTAATTTTGGCATGGCATCTCCTGGAGGCTATCGCAAAGCAATGCGACTGATGCAGCACGCCAACCGATTCAACATGCCGATTTTAACCTTTATCGATACGCCTGGCGCCTTTCCTGGCTATGAGGCGGAAGAGATGGGACAGGGTGAGGCGATCGCCTATAACCTGCGAGAAATGTTTGCCCTTGACGTCCCCATCATCTGCACCGTGATTGGCGAAGGGGGCTCGGGTGGCGCTTTGGGCATTGGTGTAGGCGATCGCTTGATGATGTTCGAGCACGCGGTTTACACCGTTGCCAGCCCCGAAGCCTGCGCCGCGATTTTGTGGAAAGATGCCAGTCGAGCCGCAGAGGCGGCCGAGGCGCTCAAAATTACTGCCGCCGATCTGATGAATTTGGGCATTTTGGATGAGCTGCTGCCAGAACCGTTGGGAGGAGCCCACGCGGACCCGCTGAAGGCGACACAAATCCTGCGTGAAGCCCTGCGCGAAAACTTGGAATCACTGCTACTGCTCTCACCCTCAGAGCGCCGAGATTTGCGATATCAAAAGTTTCGGCAAATTGGCGTCTTTATGGAAACCGCGTCAAACGGCCAAGTCCAATAGCTAACGACTCTGCGAGGCGAGGAAATAACCAGGCTCAGGTTCTCGATCTTCTAGCGCACTCTAAATAGCGTTGACCAACGCCTAAGACGAAGCCGCGCAGACGCAGCGATAGCTCATTCAAAGGGGGAATTCGACTGATATGATGAACGGTGGAATATGAGGAATCCCACAAAAGTCGTTTACGTTTGTTAACATAGCACTTGGCAAAAATTTAGGCTTAGACTCAGGCAGTCCTCAGTATTGGTTGGCAGCCTTTAAAGCCGGGTTTGTTCAGGTTGGCCCGCTTTTGTTAGTCACCGATTTTGGCATTTGGTTTATTCATGACTTCTAAAACCCAACAGCGGGCGCTAATTACCGGTGCCAGCAGTGGAATTGGCCGGGCCACGGCGATCGCCTTTGCCCAAGCTGGCATTGACGTAGCGCTAGTCGCTCGCTCTGCAGACAAGCTCGGAGCGCTGGCTCAAACGCTGGCTGAATATCCGGTTATCGTCAAGCCTTACAGTGTGGATCTGGGCCGAGTTGAGTCATTGAAAGCCGAACTGCAGGGCCTGCTTGACGACTTTGGCCCTGTCAATATTCTTATTAATAATGCTGGTATGGGCTACACCGGAGCCTTGGCTGAGATGCCGTTAGCCGACTGGCAAACGCTGATGGATTTAAACTTGACCAGCGTTTTTTTGGCGATGCAGGCGGTGTTGCCAAGGATGCGCTCGCAGGGTCAAGGCACCATTGTGAATGTGGCCTCTATTGCTGCTCACAATGCTTTTCCGACTTGGGGCGCCTACAGCGCCAGCAAAGCTGGATTGATCACCCTCGGTCGTATTTTGGGTGTCGAAGAGGGGGAACACGGCATTCGCGTCATGACCGTATCTCCCGGCGCGGTGAATACGCCACTTTGGGATACCGAGACAGTACAGGCTAATTTTGAGCGATCGCAAATGCTGACGCCCGCAATCGTTGCTCAAAACATCCTCAATGCTGTCCAACTGCCAGATTCTGCAGTCATCAACGAAATCACGTTGATGCCTAGTGGAGGTGCCCTTTGATCGGTCAGTGGCTCACGGTCAATCGGCAAAATTGCAACTGCTTGGAGAATTAACTATAGATTCACTATGACTACCGTGTCTTCTAACACCAACAATGGTGCCAATTTGTCGACCACGAATGCGGATATCGATCTGCGTCAAAACAGCGTGTCGACAATCCGCCCTGATCGGAGTACGACCTATGGGCAAGCCTCTACTGCCAAACCAGTCTCCGATGAAAATCAGTTAGCCATGATGGACGCTGTGCGGACAATGCTGATTTCCCTTGGTGAAGACCCTGATCGCGAAGGCTTGATAAAAACGCCAAAGCGGGTTGCCGAAGCCATGCGGTTCCTGACTAGCGGCTATAGTCAGTCGCTTGATGATTTGGTCAACAACGCCATTTTTGACGAAGGCCACAATGAAATGGTGCTGGTGCGAGACATCACCTTGTTTAGCCTATGTGAACACCACATGCTGCCCTTTATGGGGCGGGCCCACGTGGCGTATATTCCCAAGCAGCGGGTGGTGGGGCTGAGCAAACTGGCGCGCATTGTGGAAATGTACTCTCGTCGCCTGCAGGTGCAAGAGCGGCTCACGCGTCAGGTAGCAGAAGCCATTCAAGAAGTCCTTGACCCTCAGGGCGTGGCGGTTGTGGTGGAAGCCAGCCACATGTGCATGTCAATGCGGGGCGTGCAAAAGCCTGGCTCTTGGACGGTGACGAGCGCCATGTTGGGCTGTTTCCAGGAAGATTCCAAAACCCGTGAAGAGTTCTTGAGTCTGGTGCGTCATCAACCGTCGCTGTTTTAGGCGATCGCGGCACAAATTACGCAGATAGAAATGGCGGGTGGGCCAGTCCTCAGATAAGGATAAGCATCGCCCGCCGTTAACTATTTCTGCCTTACACGACATTCGACAGCGAAGCCAAGGGCGCGGCAGGAACCAGGGTCTTAAAGCATAGTCCTAATATCTGGCAGGACTGGATCTCTGAAGTCGCGGTTGTCAAGGTTATGCGCTAACGCTTTAGCCTACAGGTTAGTTTGAAATAGGCCCTTGAGTAAATCCTGGACGTTGTCGATAGTGCCTTGTTTAACGGTCGATTCGCGGAGTTGAGCGATCGCGGTCAACTCATCTTCATTCACATCGCCGTAGGCAATGGGATACACCCGAATGCCGCTGTAGGCAACTAAATTTTCCACATCGCTAAAGCTATAGCCCCGGTTGGCGTTGCCATCGGTCAGCAGCAGCAGGTAAAAACGCCCGTCGGGGTCGCTTTGGCGCTGCTTCATCAGCTCACCCATGCCCATAAGCACGGCATCGTACATGGCCGTGCTGCCATCGGCCCGTAGATTATCGATCGCCGCTAGCAGCCGCTGATGCTGAAGCTGATCAAAGGTCGCTAGCGGCAGATGGTAGACAGCGCGATCGCCAAATGAAATCAATCCTACTTGGTTCCCTGGGTTAATCACAGAGCTAGCAACCTGTAGTCCTTCCTTGACCGCATTGAGGGGGTCACCATCCATTGAACCGCTAGTATCCACCACTGTCATTAGGTAAACCGTGCGGCCGCCATCTTTGCGGGCTTTCCAATAGCTCTGCGCGGCGGTCAGCACATCACCGGAAGGAATGGGCGGAGCCGTTCCGCTTTCCAAATAGGGGGTGGGCTCAAATCCTTGCTGAACAGCAAGGGTCTGCATTTCATTGGATACGGCAAATTCGCCAAACTGCTGTAGCGCCTCAGTTTGGTCTGCTGAATTCCAATCAAACCCGACCAGCGGGTTGTTATGGGGAATGCCAAAGGGGACGAACTCGACAGCTTCGAAGCCAGGAAGCTGAACCAGACTTTGATAGTTCTGATATTCCAGGGGAAAGGCTTGCAGCCGATCAGGATCGCGGATGAAAATTTCCTGCAAATCCAGCGTAGTGGTCGTGGTAATCAGCACCTGCTCCTGAAACGCGCTAAACACTGAATTAACTTCCGGCGATTCTAGTGCCGGCGGGGTTAATGGGGCGTCTCCTTGGAGGCCAGCCGATCGCCAAAACAGGCTATATAAGAGGTTTAGCGCTGTCGAACTGGTGTAAGGATTGGGATAGCCCGCCGTCAACTGACCCGAAATCATCGCGTCCAACACCTGCTCAAAACCCACATTACCGCCCAAGGCTGTATAAGCATCGCCCTGCAGCACCAAACCAGCGGTATTGGCCACTAGGCGCGGCTGCACAATTTGGGTATTCACGCCCTCACTGGTCAACATCTGCACCCAGAGATCGTTCGATGGAGAATATCCGGCAGGCTGCACAGTCCCTGCTGCCAGCAGCCGCGCGGCCGTGCCAGAGGGAATTTGGCGAATGCC
Source organism: Cyanobacteria bacterium P01_C01_bin.70 (assembly GCA_039026015.1). Classification (GTDB taxonomy): domain Bacteria; phylum Cyanobacteriota; class Cyanobacteriia; order Phormidesmidales; family Phormidesmidaceae; genus Halomicronema. The sequence continues at coordinate 5,422 of JBCCNE010000297.1, forward strand.
CACCTGAATCGGCTGGCCACTGCTCGTAATCGGCCCCTGCTGATTAAATTGCTCAGCCACCTCGATCAGCCAGCGCTCGTTCTGCTTGTCGGCATTGGCCTTCTCTGAAGAACTGAAAATTTCAAGATAGACGGTCTGGCTATCGTTGGGCGGCGTTGCTCCATAGAGAGGAAAATCTTCGATCGCGGGCAAGGGTTCGCTGATGGCATCAGTGGCGTAGCGACTGGCCACGGCGTCGGAGACAAACGATTCAGCTTTGTTGATTTTAGGCAGCACCGTTTCGAGCAGCACCGTTTCGGCCTCTTCTTCCGAATCCACTGAGGGAATGCCAGCAGAGAAACAGCCCCAAAGCATCGTCAGGCAAAATCCGGTGAGCAAACTCAGGATAAAAGAGCGCTTGAACATGGCAAACAGTTGAGAAATCAACATAAAGTTAGGACGACTCATCAGCAGCGGTTTGCAGGGTAGTTTTATTGGCCTCGATCAGCAGCTGCAGGCGATCTGGTAAAGCCGCGCTGGCGGCAGCATCGGTGGTGAGCTGCGACAGCACAATTTGATCTCGCAACGACTGAAGCTGGTGATGGGTAGCCTGCAGGCGATCGCAGCTTCTGTTTAATTGCTGTCGGGTTAACGCGCGATATTGCTCGGTCTGCACCTGCTCCAGGGCAACGGTGCTGCCTGCGATATTGGCGGCCAGTTCCTCGACCGTGTATAGCGCCTCTAGCAGATCGGGCACAAGAGTCGACTCCCGCTGGGCAATCTCGGCCGCCGCCGTCTGACTCTCGCTGGCCCATTGGTAAGCTTCAGACCAGGGACGCTGCATCTCCAGGCCAGGAAACTTAGCGGTGATTGCATCCAGATGCTCAAGCATGACGGTGCGATCAAGCAGGTTGCCGGTAGTTTC
>JBCCNE010000298.1:0-6320 GCA_039026015.1 Cyanobacteria bacterium P01_C01_bin.70
TAGGCTCTTGAGAAACTTGGTCAATCGTGCCCCAAGCCGGCACCCCACCGACCGCTAGCCAACTGGCAGCCACGCCAGCCAATAAACACAGTCCAAATTTTGTAAACTTACGCATGCCTTGAGCACCTCACACACCAAACCGCCCCAACGCCATCAGCCATTGATTTGGAGGGCGGGCAAAAAATCTTCCCACTATTAAATAGCGGATTTGCTGAAATAGATGAGAAAGCCCTGAACTAGCATTCTTTATCTGTTTACAGCCCAACCGCAAGATTTCCCCAAATATCTGCGAAGATTGCCACTAATTGCTCAAAACTTCTGATGTCACAAGTCAATCGCCGAGGAGCAAATGGGACAAAACAGATAGCGATTGCTTGAGCTATCAATTATTTTCTTTTAGAAATTCTTCAGCAGCGCGATCGCCGCAGTCGTCCGGCGGCTGTCAGTGCAAAGTATTACACTCGGTACCCAGGTGCTTTCTGGATGATCGCTGCATAATAACGACAGAGCAAAACACCTGTTCGGGTAGTGCCGTTGCCCCCTCGCTCAAATTCCCCGCCCCCCATTCGGTCAGACTCCGATAGAATCGACGCACTCATTTTTGAATGCCCCCGCAGCCGAGGGATCTTGCCTCTGGCCTGCTGAAATCAAGAAAATCGCAACCGGATTGAACGACGCCAATTCTGCTTCATCCCCTGTCCCTTGTTTCTGACCTAAACGCGATGTCTCTGCCACCGCCTCGACCCTACCCGCCAGACTCAGCTCAGCCGCAGCGGTTTTTGCTGCCGCCAGCCTCACCACCGTCCCCGCAGCGAACCGTTGGCAGCTACCTCAGCTATGTGCTGTGGAGTAGTCTACTGCAGCAGGCAGCCCGACACCGCTATTGGATGAAGGGAGCGGCGATCGCCTATGGCATTGTCTGCTGCCTGTTGATTAGCGGTTTTATGGCGATCGCCGCCGCTAGCCTCTGGACTCCCATTGCGACCCTACTAAGCAGCACTTTAGAGCGCTGGCTGCCCGTGTTGGCTCCCCTCCTCCAGGCCGTAGCCGATGAGCTGCGCATAGAGTGGCAGTTGGGACATCGCTGGTGGCTATTTTTGATCAGCGCTGGCTTGGGGCTAGGGCTCTGGCTCAAAGTGGTCGGCCTGTCGCAGCAAATCATTCGCTCCGATGGTGATTTAGCCTCGCATCTAGTTCCCACCCTGCGGCAGCGATCGCTAACTGCCGTTATAGCGATCGCCACTGCCACCCTGATGCTGCTGGCCATCGCTGTGGTGCTACCCGCGCTGCCAGAGGGGTTACAGAGAAGCGCGGAAGTTAGCGTAGTCGGGCTGATGCGACGCTTGTTTGTGCAGGGAGTCCGGTGGAGCTTTGCCGCCTCAACTATCGCTTTAGGCTACGGGCTGTTCTATCGCAGCAGCCAAAAATCCTCCGCCCGCTCAACACCAGTGCTCCCAGGCACGGTGTTTGCCACCCTACTCTGGCTGTTGACCAGTGTGATCCTAAAGCAGCATCTCAGTACGCTAGCAAATGATCACTGGCTATTTAGCACTGGCAGCATGTTAGTTCTGGGGCTACTGGGGCTGTATGCATGCACCCTGGGTTTACTGCTCGGCGGGCAATACAACAAACTGCTCAATCGCCATTTTCCTCATGGGCGATCGTCCCAATCATCGCCCCAAGCAGCCCCGCCCTCATTCGAATCATTTACCATTCCAAAGCGTCCCTATCGCTGAACCTAGCGGCATCAATAACCGCCCTTTAGTGCCCGTTCGACCTCGCGTTTTTCCTGCTTGCGCTTAAGCGAATCGCGCTTGTCGTGCAGCTTTTTGCCTTTAGCCAAGGCTAGCGTCACCTTAATCCAGCCGCGCACCACATAGATTTTGAGAGGCACAAGCGTCAACCCTTTTTGCTCAACCTTACCAATCAGCTTGCGAATCTCACCCTTATGCAGCAGCAGCTTGCGAATGCGGCGTGGGTCGTGGTTATATTGCTGAATCGTGGTGCTGTGAGGCGAAATATGAACGTTATGCAGCCACAATTCACTGTCTTTGACCTGAGCAAAGCCGTCGCGCAGACTGGCCTTGCCAGCTCGAATAGATTTCACCTCAGTGCCCTTAAGTTCGATTCCCGCTTCGTAGGTTTCTAAAATTTCGTACTGATAGCGAGCTTGGCGATTATCGCTCAAAATTTTGTAGCCGTTACTCGAATCCGCCATATCTTTCGCTTATTCCACCACAATGCACCATTCGTGCAGCTCATATTCAACGCACTCATGCTGCACAAGGGGATCGGCAAGCACGATCGCTTCGGCCTCCGCCAATGATGCCGCTTCAAATAACAGCATGCCGCCGCCGAATTCGGCCCAATAGCCAGTGCGCGCCTGATGCCCCTTTGCCTGTAAGTCTTTAACGTAAGCCACATGGGCTGGCACGTGCTGGTCAAACTTAGCTTTGTGAACGATGCCTCGCTCTATTTTGACAAACCAGGGCATAGGCATATCCCAAACAAACGCTAGCGAATCATATTGTGTTGATAGGGCACGACTCACGCTACTTCAAAATCAGCGACAATCGCAACCGGAAACCAGATTCGCCGACTTGACCAGCATACTGAACTTCCCTATCCGCCATCGTATCGTAACGGAATTTCTTGGCTGACTGCCGCGTTCAAGTTATGTCGTCGCCCGCGTGAATCACCTGCGCCTGCTGCTTCTTTAGATACTCAATTGCCCATGACTGCCGTAGCTCAAATCGCCACTTTCGCCAAAAGCCGCTATTTTATGGCCCTAATACCGCCGCCGGCGATTCAGGCAGCGGCTACCCAACTCAAGCATTACTTTCGTGAACATTACCGTAGCCAAGCCGCCCTCAAATCGCCTCCCCACATCACCTTGCAGGCTCCGTTTGAGTGGCCAGACTCTGACCGTGATCGCCTGAACGCGACCCTCGCCGCTTTTCAGTCCACCACTCCGAACATTACGGTCGCAATATCAGGCTTTGGAGCCTTTCCACCCCGCGTCATTTATCTCGCCGTTGAGCACACGGCCGCCCTGATGCAGCTACAGGCAGAGCTGAGTCAATATCTAGCTAACCGTTTGGATATTGTTGATCCGAGATCGAGCGATCGCCCTTTTCACCCCCATCTCACTGTAGCCTTTCGAGATCTTAAGCCGGCGGCCTTTCGCAAAGCCTGGCCCGAATTTATCCACCGCCAGGCCGAATTTGCCTTTACCGCATCTAGCTACACCCTGCTCCGTCACACTGGCAGCCGATGGATTGGCGAGCAGGAATTTTCTCTGCAATAATTTTTTACTTTTCTAAAGAGGGTTGACCGACCCTTGGACTGAGCTTTATTGGAATCTTCAAAAGCTTTTTGCAGAGGTATTTCTAGCTCAGAAAGGGGAGGGCTGGTGATCGCACTCTAGGCGAAGAATCATCCTGAAATTCTGTAATAAATCGCTGACAAGACCTTAAAAAGTAGCTTAAAATACAGAATATAAGGATAAACCGTTCATCTACTGTCTTTTAATTCAAGAGACGGAGACGGAAGTAGGGGACACCGGACTCCGAAGGAACGCGCCTAAAATACATTCCGGCTTTTTGATGGAACTGTATGGAGGCGAATTATGAAACTAATTTATCGCGGCGTTGAATACAACTACACCCCGCCTGCTGTAGAGATGAATCCTACGGCAGACGTCGGTAAGTACCGAGGCGTAGACATCCGTTTTCGCACGGTCAAGCATAGCGCCGTTCAGCAGCCGACCCTAGACCTAGTCTATCGTGGCGTCGCTTATCGCACGAGTGACTCCGCTGCGGTTAAATCGACTGGTCAGGCGACGGCGTCTAATCTTGAACTCAAGGCTCGCACCCTGCTGATAGGGCACAACCGCAACGTCAAGCGGCGTCAACAAGCAATGCTAACCCGTTTGGCTTCTGATGTCGGTCTAGCGGCCGATGTCACTCAATATTGGAATCGTATCCAAGGCAAAGTGCATCCCAGCTTTTGGGCGACCTATGACCGCGGCAGCTCAGCAGTCAGCTGAGACCACTGATTCGGCGCATCTGCTAACAAACCAATTGTCATAAGGGAAATCTAAAGCGTTAGCTCATTTCCTTTCCTGAGTCCTGACACTTCCTCTAGCCAAGGGGAGGAGCCAGGGCTCTTTATTGCCCAGTGCTGCTGCAGGAGTACAAGATATGCAGCAGCACTGGGCAATGAGCTATCAGAGCCTAGCAGGACTGCTGCTCCGTTCCCGCTCTGGATTGTCTAGCTTAAGAAGCCGACGGTTGTTCTTCAGAAGATCCTGACGAAATTTCTACTTCTTCCTCCGGAGGAACAGCATCAGAATCCTCGAACACAATGCGTAGCAGCGGCGGAGCAACAAAGGTGGTCAAAATTACCATCACAATGATGGCAGCTTCCAGCGACTCAGACAGGGCCCCGCTGGCAGACCCGACCCCCGCAAACACCAAGCCCACTTCGCCACGGGGAATCATGCCGACCCCGATCGCTAGTCGATTGATTCCCGGTTGACCAAAAACAGCAAATCCCGTTACGACTTTACCAATAATCGCCACCACCACCATAAACGAGGCGATAATCAAACCCTCGCGGTTGGCGGGATTAAGCGGATTAAGCACGCTTACATCGGTACGCGCTCCCACCGTGACGAAAAAGATCGGCACCAGCATATCCGAAATGGGGATAATCTGTTCCTCCAATTCCTTATGTTTAGGCGTCTCGGCCAAAATCAGTCCGGCGGCAAAAGCGCCCAAAATCGCCTCTAACTGAATAGTAGCCGCCACGTAGGACAACACAAACGCGAATATCAGAGACGTGATAATCAGTTCGCCACGGGTCTGCATCTGCTCCACTAGCCCCACAAATATTGGACTTAGCAAGCGTCCTAAAAAGATTGATCCCACCAAAAACGCGGCCGCACTGACAATCAAGATAACCACATTGGAAATTTCAATTTCGCCGGTTTTAGCCAAACTTGCCACAACCGCCAGCACGATAATGCCGAGCACGTCATCCAATACAGCCGCACCGATAATAATCTGTCCTTCTTTAGAGCCGAGCTTCTGAATCTCCGCTAGCACCTTTGCCGTAATGCCAATGCTGGTAGCCGTGAGCGCTGCGCCCGCAAATACAGCGGGAACAGTAGCAATGTTGAAGAGGGCAATTAGGCCCGTTGTGCCCAACGCAAAAGGCACCACAACTCCAATGATGGCGACAACCGCCGCCTGCGGCCCGACTCGAATCAATTCCTTGAGATCAGATTCGAGGCCAATCTCAAAGAGCAGAATGATGACCCCCAGTTCGGCCAAAATGGAGACGACTTCGCTCTCTCCCCGAAACACGGAAAGCAGGCCTTCTGCGCCCATATCGCTAGTGCGCTCGACTAGCTGCATCAGCATGGAGCTGGTTTCGCCTGCGCCCTCGGGAAACACAATCAGGTGCAGCGCCGAAACCCCCACCACCACTCCTCCCAAGAGTTCTCCTAAAACCGGAGGGAGATTAACCCGAGCACAAATTTCACCGCCGACCTTAGCCGCCAGATAAACCGTGATCAGGCTCAGCAGCACCCCTGCAAGAATCAACGGTTCAATTTCGGCTTCGCTAGCCTCAGCTAAGAAAGGAAACCAGTCGCCCCTCGCCGCCAACAGGGAAAAGACAGTGTTGGCAAAACCGAAGCAGGAAAGTGCATCCACCATGCGGTCTGAATAAACGCGTCTTTCATACCTTACATGAGTTCAGCAGTTTGCCAATGTTCAGCCCGATCAACTATTTGTGCCATTTGCTATCTAAAAGCGAATTAGCAGAGATTTTTTGGTTTGGGTACGTCTGGATGCAGATGTCAATTAAATGTGAGCTGGGCTGATGCTGTCTGGCGGACACAGCTGGCTCGGGGGGACTGTATGGAGCAGGACTTACAAAGACCAATGGCATCCATAGCGCTGCTGGGGGCAGCATTCAAGACCTCAAAGGTTGAGTTTTTGCCAACTGCTGAGCGTTGATAGCGGCGTTACTGATAGCGGTTTGATGGGAGACTGCTGCAGCGCGAGGGCAGTTGCTGCAGCAATGTGAGCGATGGGGCTAGGGTGATTCTAGAGAACGCAAGCTGGTGGAGCCTTGTAAGCGGGAGCAAGGTTGAGGCCAAGAACGGAGTTTAGAGAACTGTAAACCTGGGGGAGAAATGCAGAATCGTGATATCTAGATTTAGATTAAGTTGTCAGATAGTGCGGTGGTTGGGCCTGCGATCGCCAAAGCACCTTCCGAATATCAGGCCCGTTCGCAGGCTTAAATCAGCA
>JBCCNE010000299.1:0-6299 GCA_039026015.1 Cyanobacteria bacterium P01_C01_bin.70
CATTTTGGCAGCGCGGCAGGCGGTCAAACAAATCCAGGTAGAAGACCAAATTTTGGACTATCTGCTGGCCCTCACCCACAAAACTCGCCAGTCTCGTGATTTGTCTTTGGGAGCCTCACCCCGCTCCTCGGTTAGTTGGCTGCAGGCCAGCAAAGCCCACGCTTGGTTAAACGGACAAAACTATGTCACCCCCGACAATGTGAAAGCGATCGCCGCTCCGCTCCTCCGCCACCGTCTCATCCTCGGCCCCGAAGCCCAACTCGACGGCCTTACTACCGATACCGTCATCACCTCCCTGCTCAAACAAGTCGCCGTTCCCCGCTAGCTATCCGCTCCGCACCTATGACGCCAACGCTAAAACTGTATGGACTGTTAGCTATGGGAGGGGCGATCGCCACCACCCTTGATGCCCTGAGCCCTAGCGAGAGCGTAATCTCCTTTCCGCTAGAAGCGATGCTGTTTTTTAACGGGGTCGTCTTGCTGCTGATGGTAGTGGATTGGGCGCAGGTGAGTGGTCAGCAGCGGGCGATCGCCAAACGCGAACAACTCCCCCGCCTCTCCATTGGCCGCGACAATCCGGTCACGCTCAAGGTCACGGCACCAAAAGCGCGGGCACAGTTGCAAATCTTCGATCGCTATCCGCCGGAATTCGATGAAATTCCCATGCCGCTGACGGTGGCTTTGCCCGCCAAAACCGCCACAAATGTGACTTATCAGGTGTTTCCTACCGAGCGAGGGGAGTATCAGTGGGGCGATATTCAGGTCCGACAGCTCGGGCCGTGGGGGTTGGTTTGGCGGAGTTGGACGATATCGGCCCCGCAGAAAGTGGCAGTATATCCCGATTTGGTGGGACTGCGATCGCTCTCCATCAGACTCGCCATTCAGTCCACTGGCAATGTGCGTCAGCGCAAACGGCTTGGCATTGGCACCGAGTTTGCTGAGCTGCGGGAATATGCGATCGGCGATGATCCCCGCTTTATTGACTGGAAAGCCACTGCTCGCCGCAGTGTGCCGCTGATCCGCGTATTAGAGCCGGAACGAGAGCAGTCCCTCATCATTTTGCTAGATCGCGGCCGGTTGATGACGGCCAATGTCAAAGGGCTCTCCCGCTTTGACTGGGGCTTGAATGCGACTTTATCTTTAGCGTTGGCCGGACTGCACCGAGGCGATCGCGTCGGCGTCGGCGTTTTTGACCGTGCTATGCACACCTGGATTCCCGCCATGGGCGGACGTCAACACTTACAGCATCTAATTGAACAGCTAACCCCCCTCCAGCCTGAGCTATTGGAGTCCGATTATTTGGGTGCCGTAACGCGGGTGGCAACCCAGCAGCATCGACGGGCGCTCGTCGTGGTCATCACCGACATCGTAGATCAGACGGCCTCCGCAGAATTACTTACGGCTCTGACGCGGCTAAAGTCTCGTCATTTACCCTTTTGCGTTACCCTCCGCGACCCGCTAGTCGATGTTCAAGCTCACGAGTTTGTGGCAGATGTTACTGCCGCCTATGGCCGCGCTGTCGCTCTAGATTTATTGGAACAGCGTCAGGTAGCATTTGCCCAGCTTAAGCAAGCCGGTGTGCTTGTGCTCGATGCCCCCGCCAACCAAATTACTGACTCCCTGGTGGAAGATTATCTCCGTGTCAAAGCCCGAAACCGGCTGTAATATTTGCCAGAACCTGGACAGCCGTCATCAACGCCACTGGCTTAAACGTATTGAACAGACCTAATCGCCGATTAGCGAACTGAGCCAACCACAATTTAGGGTCGAGCGGCGTAGACCATCTGATGTACCACTTCGCAGCTCCACATCAAAGAATTATTTTCTATACATAATTTCATTTACGTAAATCCCCTGCAAGAACTTTTTGAATCGCCAAAATTACATCAAGAAGACTTGAAGAATAGGGGATTTCACCCTGGCTTTAAGCTGTAAAACCGAAGTTCACCGTGACTTCACCTAAGTACTTATCTAGATAGATATTGTAATTATGTACACATGCACGGAGAGTCTTATGCGTTTTGATTTATTAGCTCTGGGAGTAGCAACTTTAGGAGCAGTTGCGATCGCCGCTCAACCCGCATCTGCTGCCAAATTCCAATATGACCCGCCAACAATTGGAGGCAACAACAAAGCCGGTAACCATGAGGACATTAACACCATTTTTGATACCAACAGTGAGCTGCTGACATGGTCTTCGACATTTAGCCGCAACAATAAAGGCCATTTGGCGGATGGGGCTTGGCTAGTTTTAACAGAAGGCGGTAACCCCAAATACCAGGAGCAAGAATATGCGATTTTTTACCTGGATGGGATAGAGAAAAAGCTCACGGCTTACAGCTATAACGGTCAAAACAATAGCAGCAGCTACAAGCACAACACTTTTCTTGGCTCCTGGGATCTAGACGTCGAAGAAGGGAATGACGAGCGGACTTTTAGCTTTGCCCTAGACATGACCGACATTAATAGCCGGACAGATATCGATGCCGGTTGGAAGGGTGCTCTTTTTGGAGAAAAAATCGGCGTCTGGTTCCACGGAGTTACTGGTCTTGAGACCGACTATGACAGCAACGGTCAATTGACTGAGTTCACATATAAGAAGAGTGGTTGGCATGACGTTGGCAATAAGGACACTGAACAAATTCCTGAGCCCGCTTTGGCTCTAGGATTGGGGACAGCGGCAGTGATTGGTGCAGTTCGTCGTAAACGTTCTGCCTAGTCTCGTCGATTTATACCCATCCTGCATAACAGCGCTACAGCCCGACGTGCTCCCGCTGTCGCCGTCTCCTTGAAAAAAGGGCTATTCACAATCTGGATATGTCTGCTCCTGGGGAATTGCTCCGGCAAACATCCGTGTAGCCCAGTGCAGAGAATGGGTATTACTTGAGCTCAGAAGGATTTTTTGAACCGAATTTACCAAACACGAAGTAGGGTTCTTTCCTTCTTTTTGACCACCGAAATTATTGCAACTCGCTTGTCATTGACGAGCGAGTTTTTTAGGTTTTGGAAATCTTCGGTAGCAATCCTTGAAAAAGGGATTCGAATAATGAATTTTGCGCCTGCACCAGGTTCCGATTCACAGGTTAGGCGGCCCTGGTGACGTTCGACAACAATTATGAACAGCAGATGGAAAGCCCAAGTCCAATGCTTTTACCGATCGCTTTGGCGGTAAAAAGGGCTGGCAACGGGCATTTGCCAGTGTCACGACGCCACTCAGCCCAGTCGGACATCGTTTAGCTAGGGCTCGGAGGGGGGCAAAACGTCGCTATCTAAAAGCGTCGAAGCATTGTTGTAGTAGCGAGCCCAGTATTGCGGATCGGGCCGTTCTTGCCACTCGGTGCGAGTCACCTCAACTTCCATGATGGGCAGCGCCAGCCCTTGATTTTCACCCACAATAGTCAACACGACTTCAGACGCTAAGACATCAGCATCAAAGCTCCGCTGAACGCCCGCGCGCGCGATCGCTTCGCACTGACGCAAAAAGATTTCGTAACTTTCATCATTATTGCGGGTCACGAACAGCGTCACCCGAGCCGTGTAGGCTTGCGCCACCAGCGGCGCACTGAGTAAGGCGGTCAAGGCGATCGCCGCCCCGCCGCTCAGCTTGAGCGACAGGCTCCAGCTGTGAGTCAAGCAGCGACACGCAAATTGCTGGCCGATAGATTGCAGAGCATGACGACAGGATGACATGGTGACGGTCTTTCTCCCGGCTATGGATGTTATAAGAGGAAACGCGCATTGGCAGTGCACTTTAAGGCGTCTTAAATTTAGCGATTGTCTGAGAAGCCGTCAATATTATTTTTTTGTCTCAAACTTCGTAGGCATCAGCGCCGAAAATGAGCCGGGTCGATAGAATGGGCTTCATTTCTGGTTGTCTACAGATTTAGTTTAGAATTTCGCCAAGTTGGGGCATACCTAAAAGAGCGAGCGCAATTGGCTTAGACAACCCTGTTCTCGACGCACCAAGGTGAAGGGCATTCTTCATGGCAAATCAGTGGGCTCTCCTCATCGGAATCAATCAGTACAAAGCGCTGCAGCCATTGATGTATGCGCAGCCAGATGCCGTTGGCCTCCGCAATTTTTGGGTGGATGAATTAGGAGTTGCGGTCAACCACTGCACGCTTTTGACCGACGTATCTGCCGCGATTGAACCCCATGCTTACGTCCCGCTGCGGCAGGAAATTGAGCATCAACTACAAACCCTTTGCCGCGATCGCGTGCAGCCAGGGGATTTGCTCTGGGTCTTTTTTAGCGGCTGTGGACTAGCGGAAGGCGGTCAAGATTATTGGATGAGCCTTGACTCGGAACCCGCGAATCTGTCGGAAACGGCGATTGCCATCACCACTGTTTTTGATATTTTGAGCACGGCTAAGACCGATCAGATCGTTTTGGCCATCGACATGAACCGCAGCCAAGCCGCCGTCGGGCATCGTGATATTGGCGCTCAAACGCTCACTCTGGCTAAAGACTATGGCATCACGACCTTTTTGTCGTGTCAGCCGACAGAGTTTTCCCACGAAACCATGTATGTGCGTCACGGGCTATTTACCAAGGCACTGCTCGAAGGGATGCGCTATCACGGCTGCGTTACGGCGCTACAGCTCAGCGATTACCTGCGCGATCGCGTGCCCGAGCTTTGCAAGCATCACTGCCGACCGCTGCAGCATCCCGCTTTAGTCGTGCCGCAGTCGCAAAAATTCATGATGGTGGTGCCCCCAGAAGGGATTGCCAATCTTTCCCCCACCGAAAATGCGACAGGCAACCTGGCCGCCGCGCTGGCTGCGGTGCCGCCAGCCGAGGCTGGAACCGTGGATAAACCGTCACTGGCGACCCAGCCGATGACCCCTATGCCGCCATCGTCGAGCTCTCCCTCTTTTGAAATAGAGGGCAAACCCAGCAGCGGCGAAGGCCCCAGGCTGCCGCTGGAAAAGACGCCGGAATCAGCCGCTGCCTCGCCCTCTGAGTCGGGTGCCATTGTTCATGCTCCCCAGACGGATGAGCACCAAGCCGATCCTAATGCTAAAGAGGAAATCAACCTCTGGAAGTGGGGGATTCTAGTGGCGATCGCGTTTTTGGCCGGCGTTATTTGGCGATACCAACCGAATTTTTTGGGCAGCGGCAATCAAGCGGAGCGCAGCAATGAGGCGCCCTCCGACGTGGCGAATGAAGCCTCCGAAGAGAGCGCGACACCGCCCGATGCCGAAACTTCCGGGCCTGATGAGGCTGCCAGCACAGCCGAGGAAGCGTCAGTACCCGAGGCCGAAATACCGCCCCCGACAACCGTTGATCCTATTCAGCAGGGTGAAACTGCCCTGCAGCGAGCCCAAGAAGCTATCGACGCCAACCGGTACGGCGAAGCACGGGCATGGCTCACTCAAGTGCCTCCTGAACTGCAAACCGATGCTTATCAGTCACTTTTGCAGCAGGCAAACAGTGAAGTGGCTGAAGCGGCTGTTCGCAACCAAGACATTTTGGACACTGCCCGCCAAATTATTCAGCCGGCCTCGGCGTCATTGTTTAACGATGCGATTGAGGAGGCGCGACAGGTGCCCCCTGAAGATCCGTATTATGAGCAAGCTCAGGCCGACATTCGCCGCTGGGGACGAGTGATTCTAGATTTGGCGGAAGGTCGGGCCGCTAGCGGTGACATCGGCGGGGCGATCGCCGCTGCCCGGCTGGTGCCCGAAGATCAGCCAGAACTCAGCACCCTCGCCCAGCAACGCATTCAAACTTGGGAGCAGCGCATTGGCAATCAGACGTTGATCCAACAGGCCCAAAATTCCCTGCTGCCGGGCCAGGCCAGCAGCTACAACAATGCCATTGAAGCGCTGCGACAGATTCAACCCGACCAGCCTGGCTATGCGGATGCCCGCGATCGCATCCGTCAGTGGAGCGAAGACATTCTCGCGATCGCCCGAGCGCGGGCAGCTCAAGGTGACCTAGGCGGCGCGATCGGGGCGGCGCGCCTCGTGCCCGAGGACAGTGACGCCTACGGCCCAGCTCAAGAGGAGATTCAGCGCTGGCAGGCGCAGTAGGTGCGGGGCAGGGTGGCTGGGTGGCAAAAGATGTAAAGTCAATTTCGGTGAAGCACAAACCTGCTTTTTTTCCCTCTGAGATGGGGCTGACGGAGTCGGGAAGCTGCCGCAAAGCCTGTCCTGTAGCTCAGAAATCCCTTCTTTAAAGGAGATTTAGCCCGCCAAATACTCAGCTTTGCCGCTGACGCTTTTATCTCAAACTCGGATTAAATCATCCGGGTAAAAGCAATTCGGCACTCGACACTCCGAATTCCGAACTCCACG
>JBCCNE010000300.1:0-6289 GCA_039026015.1 Cyanobacteria bacterium P01_C01_bin.70
AAATCTTCCGGCATCAGGGAGGGCGAGTCTGCGGTTACAGCCAAAGCGTGGTTACCCAGCACATCAAACGCCACCTTGGCCACCAGCGTACTGTCAATGCCTCCAGAATAGGCAATTAGCGCCCGATCCATCTCGGCAAAGAGGGCTTTTAAGGCGTCCAACTTCTCCATGCAACTCAGTTCCCCTGTGTCTGTCTCTGACCACATTAGCGAATTCTGGACAGGCCGTTGTGAAACTGTTGCCGAGCGGGGAAGGCCTAATTGAACGTCAAATAATCGCCATATACCCAGCGACCATCCTGCAATTCGTACCAATTGTTTGACTCATCGCCCGTCAGCGTAACGACCGTGCCGTTGGGCACATCGCCCGCCAGGTTGAAGTCGAAGCCGGGGCCGGTAAGGGCGATAGCCGCAGTCCCGTTTGTGGTCACCGTGGCTTGTTGGCCGCCACTCGAAGGAGGCTGCTCTGGATTAACACTGCTGCCAGAATTGGGGATGGCGGTATTGCTATATAGATTTTCCTGGGTTTGCACCGTCGCGACGCCGTTAACCGGCAGACTATTGCGAGTTTGAAAGTTACGTACCGCTGTTTCAGTATTAGCGTCGTATTGGTTGTCAGGGACCTGTCCCTGAAAATAGTTCAACTCTTGCAGTCGCCGCTCCAGGGTTTCAACAGCAGCATCGCGATCGCCATTGCGCAAATCTTGATAGACTGGCGCATTACTCTCAGGTACTGCGTTGGCACTATACAAGACCTCCTGAGTCTGCACCGTTGCAACGCCATTTACAGGCAGGTTGTTGCGTTGCTGAAAGTTGCTAATCGCCGCCTCGGTGCTGGCGTCGTAAGCCTCGTCAGGAATCTGCCCCCGAAAGTAGTTCAACTCTTGCAGCCGCACTTCTAATCGCAAAACGGCCGGCTCCTGAGAACCGACTCGCAGCTCCGGGTAGGCGGCATCGGGATTGGCGATCGCATTGTCACTCAAAAGCACCTCCCGCGTGCGGGCATCGGCCACACCGTCAGCGGTAAGTGAGTTGCGTAGTTGAAAGTTACGAATAGCCTGCTCAGTATCGGTGCCGTAATAGTCGTCGGGCACAAAACTGTCTGTCACATATCTCAGCGCTCGCAAGCGTGTCTCTACCGGCAAGACGAGTGGGCTACGGCTGCCTACCTGCAAAATCACTTCGGCCGGCGGCTGAGGCTGGGGGGGGAGGGGAGCACCGATTTGAATAAGGTTGCTAGCCACCCAACTGCGATCTTCTAGCTGAGCCCAGCCGCGCTCATAAAAACCCGTGATTCTAATGGCGGTTCCCGGCGCTAGGGTATTGACGGCGGGATATTGGGTGCCGGGGCCGCTGCGGATGTTGACGTTGCTGCTGCCGATAATGACTGCGGTGGCTGGCTCGCCTTGACTGCTGCCACCGCTGCCGGCGATGGGGGTTGAGTCAATTAGGTTGCCCGCAACCCAGCTGCGATCGCTGAGCTGGGCCCAGCCGCGCTCGTAATAGCCGGTGATAGCAATTGGTGCCCCCCGTCGCAGGGTATTAACGGCAGGATATTGGGTGCCGGGGCCGCTGCGAATATTGAGATTGTAGCCGGGAGGTGGGGCAATGTAGGCGATGCCCGCAGGCGGAAAAATTCGGGCTTCGAGGGCTGGACTAACGAGGACAAGGGCGATCGCCCCGGCCATTGCGACCCCAGACTGTCGGGCCACAGATGCCAAAGAACGACCTACACGGTGACGGGGTGTAGAGTCTTGAGAAGCTTCATACAATTCCCTTAGCTGCGGGATTGCGAGAAAATCCACGATTGTACCAGCGCTACAGTAAGAGTGTAGTCCAAAACAGATGACGGCGGCTTATTTCCCGGGATTTTGGTGGGATTTAGATTTCTTTAGTCTAGAGGCTGTCATTAATTTAGCTACCCAAATTTAGCTGCCTACTATTTCCCAACGCTCCGGCTGCCATGGTTGCAGCCTCTGGCTTATGAAGCTGGGATAGCGCGATAATGCCTATTCTTCAGGGGTTTCAGCCTTAACTCACGCGTCCTGGCCAAGGTAATACGAAAATCCTAGGCGGCTGACTGGTAAACCAATTAAGTTTTCTATCACAACGAATTTCCGCCTACGATGAAATAGAATTTACGAGTTTTCTAGTTCCCCTCATAATTGCTGTTCAAAGGAACGATCGCGTTTGTCTACTGCCTTCTGGCAGTGACTTTACAAGGTGCAGTCTGGATACAGCGTTTCTAAAGCTCGTAAGGTGCAAAAATGTCCTGAAGCCTTTGCTATCAGGCCAAGTGGTGTGCCTTGCTAGGCTAGGAAATGCTGTAAAGTGCATTCCGGAGTCATTTTTGGTGGCCGGATGCTCAGATATCGGCTCAAGCTAGCCACTTGAACAACGGTTGTAGGTGTTTGCACTGTGAAGCCTAATTTTTACGAGTCTACTGACGACATTCCCGAGGCTCAGCGAGATGGAGTTGCCAAAACTAAAGAACGATTAGGCTTACGGGGCTGGCGGCGCTGGCTTGTCTGGTTTTTAGTGGGCCTGCTGAGCGCGATCGCCGGTCTTTTTGTTTCCTGGCTTACTTATCAAGAGGTCGAAGCGGCATTGCCTGTGCCCTTTGAGCCGATGTTGGCAAGTTCACTAGGGCTGGAAACGACTGCTCCAGCTGCGGCTGACGACGCTCCTCAACGGCGTTCAATGCTCAATCATTTTGCTTACGAAGAAGCGGATGCTGCCGAGCTGGTTTCCTTGACTAACAACGCGGCAATTCTGATGCAGCCCAAAGCGGCAGATAGCTTTGAAGCAATGGTAGCGGCAGCCGCCAAGCAAAACGTTTATCTAGTCCCTATTTCTGGCTTTCGGACAGAAGAAGACCAGGAATATTTGTTTTTTGAAATCAAAGCGGAACGGGCGCAAACACCCTCAAAACGGGCGGAGGTAAGCGCGCCGCCCGGATATAGCGAACACCACACGGGATACGCGATCGATATCGGTGATGCCAATGCTCCCAACAGCGATCTAAGCGTCGCCTTTGAAGACACTGCCGCCTTTCAATGGCTAGAAACTAACGCGGCTCGCTACAGCTTTGAGCTGTCTTTTCCTGAGGGCAATCAGCAGGGCGTCCAGTACGAGCCTTGGCACTGGCGCTATGTCGGCGACCCCGAGAGTTTGGAAACCTTTTACCAAGACCGTTAAGCTAAAAACAATGCCGCAGTGGCCGCCACTCAACCGAGCGGGCATTCTGTGTTCGGAAGTTGCGCGCGCTCGGCCGGTGCCGGGCGGCAATCGTAGATTTGGAGGTTGTGCCTGAACCATGGGCGAACTCACACTCAATATTGTGGCCATCACGATTTTTGTCGTGACGTTGGGGATGTTAGTCGGGCCGCTTGTGCATCTGCCGCAGTCGGTGCCGGTGGTGACGATCGCGGCACTGCTGGGTATTGCCACCCTCGACCAAGCCAGCTTTAACGGCACCATCGGTAATTTATTGATAAATGGCCTGAATCGCCTGTCAGGAGACCAGCGCGATCGCGTCGTACATCACGAAGCGGGTCATTTTTTGGTGGCTTATCTGCTCGACATTCCAGTCGCTGACTACACCCTCAGCGCTTGGGAAGCCTGGAAAAAAGGCCTGCCCGGGGTTGGCGGCGTGCAGTTTGACACCACCGATTTAGAAACCACTTTAAAGGCCGGAAAACTGCCAGCACAAACGCTGAACCGCTACTGTACGGTGTGGATGGCGGGCATTGCCGCCGAGCAACTGGTCTATGGTCAAGCTCAGGGCGGGCAGGACGATCGCCAAAAGTTTTCCATTCTCTGGCAGCAGCTGCAGCGGCCCCTGCAGGAAGGACAAATTCGCCAGCGGTGGGCCGTTTTGCAGGCGCGATCGCTGCTTGAAAAACACCAAGCAGCTTACGAATCTTTGGTGACAGCGATGTCAGCCGATACGCCTGTAGATGACTGTCTGGCACTATTGCAAACTCAAGTTGAATCGGTGAGTGTGGCGACCGATGCCTAGCCCATTGCCTGCCTTGGGTGCCGGAAAAATTGACGGTGTGACAGCTACTTGAGCGTTTTCAGGCACTTAGCCCCTAAATTTCCCCCTGTTGACCTGGCCAGTCTCAGGACTAAGTCGCGTTTTAGCCGCTGCCAACCTCTTTCAGAAAGTGCTCCTGAGATTCAGGCTCTCAGGTGAAGGATTCAACACACAAAATCCACAATATCTGGCAGATTGATAGTAGTAGCCATAGCCATCTGCAATTTAGTTAGAATCGCTCAAAATGCTAAAAGTCTCGTGCAGTCGGCTTTTTAAGTCTGAATTTCGAATTCTGTAGGGCTCCGCACTTTACCAAAAGGAATGCCGCGTTCTGTTATGGGTAGGCTGTCGTTTCTAGGGAGATCGGTTTTCGACAAACGGCCTGGCTGCATAATTTAAGTGGCGTGCTATGTGTAAAAGCACCTATTGTAAACAGATATATCTTTTCCCATTTCGTGATGGGTCACAGTCAGCTTCCCAGCGCAAAAATCGTTTGTTAGGGTGGCTAACGAACATTAGGTTACGGTTTTCGTCGCTTTTTCTTAGACATGCAGTTAGAAACTAAAGATTATGGCTGAGACGCTCGAAGTTCAAAACCTACCCGACTTTACGACGGTTGCTCCAGGTGAACTCCGGATCATCACCAGCAACATTACTGTCCGTCCGATGAGCTTCGTTAGAAACGGCATTCGACAAGGCTTTGAACCTGCTCTGGCGCGTATGGTGTGCGATCGCCTTGACCTCACCCCTCAATGGTTCAACGTGCCGCTAAAAAAGTTTTATCCCGCTTTAACTTCGGGAGAATATGACGTCATCTGGTTTAACCAGGTCATTACTCAAGAGCGGCGGGCCTGGGCCGACTTTACTCGTCCCTATGGTCGTTTTGACACGGCAGTGCTGGTGCGCGAAGATTCTGACGTTGAAAGCAAGGCCCATCTTAGCCAAAAGCGGATTGGTGTTTTGCAAGAAAGCGTCAGTAAGCAAATGTTAGAGCTACTGCCTCCCGATATTGAGCCCGTTTACTTTGAGGGCAGCCATAAGGTCGAAGTCGAGATGCTGCAGGCGCTGCGGAAAGGGCACATTGACGCCATCCTTGAAGACGCTCTCGTGCTGATGGCGACGGAAGCTCAAGATACCAACGTCAGAGTCGCCTTTGAGATTCCGACCCAGTATCCGTTTGGCGTTGCCGTTTTACCCGGCAGTCGTGAGTTGCTCAATGCTCTGAATACAGTGCTCAGCAACCTTATCGTCGACGGCACCCTCAACCGCATCTGGGGGCAGTGGATTCCCTTCAAGCCGTATCCGTTTCTATGAATTCTGGCGAATGAGATTGGTTAAGTCTAACGAGGGAAAGACTTTACTCTATAAGATTTTGATTGTCGCCTTTAAAGTGCCCTTGGTTAGAACCGCAAACGATTGCCACTAGCTGCCCTGTGGAACCATTTAGGCTTTGTTCGAGAATTACTCTGGAAACTTTTCATATTGAGGGGCCGAGCCACCAATGTGCTCCCACGGTGCTTTGGAGCCAACGAATATGTGCATTTCGATTTCAACGCCAGGATCGCCATCGACGCTTCCTAAGGTGACGCCATGCACCTGCCCCTCTCGGAGCCCGCAAATGGTTGAACCGCATTGACCACAAAATCCCATTCCCCAGCCGGGCCCAGTTTCGTACTTTGTTAATAATGCCTCGCCTGAAACCCAGGCAAAGGTGTCGGCCTGCACCTCTGCATATGCAGAGCCAGCACCACTAAAAGCTTTTCGACAACGAGAGCAGTGACAGCTGCGACCAGCTTTAAGGGGAGCTGATACTTGGTAACGAACTGCTCCGCAAAAGCAACCACCCGTTATACCCATCAGTCAGCTCCTATGCTTAGTACTAATCCCAAATGCGAAGCTCAGCGGCTCAGTTTAGAGGGTTTTATACCATTTCTCCGGGATAGCGCTACAAATCGGAATGGAGAGCTTCAGGAGCAAGGGGGCGGGGGAGCAGGATGTGTAGCCAGAGTATGGAGAATTCGTATTAGTCAATGCTCAGCCAAAATTTAGAAACGGCCATTAAGCCTGCAAGACAACAGCTCGTTTAGTAGCAGTAAGGTCAGGAGGTTTTTTATAGCGGTATGCAAACTTATGCAGTACGCTCGTTTGTACTGTTCTAGTAGCCCCTATGCGTCCCCACTCCGCCGATTTACGTCAGCGCATCGTCACCCTTTACGAGCAAGGTGAAGGCTCGATTCGTCAACTTGCCAAG